>CAYGTG010000113.1:0-13104 GCA_964352485.1 uncultured Nannocystaceae bacterium
GCACTCGCAACGCTGAAGGACTCAATTGGATATAGATAGAGGTCCCCTTAAACGCACGAGCCGCACGACTGCCGCGGGTGCTCCGACGCAAGGACTTCGACCCCGTGCTAGTTTCGTGCCTGATTCCCGCGTTCGGTCATGGCCAGGACAATCAACATCCCAAGGGGACGACTCTATGACATCAAACAACACGCTTCGTTTGAGTGTACTGGCAAGCTCGTTGTTGGCGATCCTCCCGGCATAACAAGCCAAGGCGAAAAAGGGGCAGCAAGGTACCGCCCCTGCAAATCAATCAAGGCGGAGCCGGGCAACTGGTTGATCTTCACGCGGCATCCCAAACCAAGGTTCGCCAGCTGTTCGGGGCCAGAGGTGGCGCACCTCATCGCGTGCCACGAAGACGTGGCAAAACGTGCGGTTGAAATCGACGAGACGGCGATCAAGGTCGGCCGTTTCATTGTGGAAGGAGGACAAGCCTGCATCGTTGACGCTCAGCGGCGAGATGATCCCACTTTGCTCAAAGAACTGGAGTATGGTGCAGAGGAAGAGATCATCGGAGACTGCGCCTTCATCGTCAGCACGGGCGGTGACGGACCGTGTACCGTATGGGCAGACGACAAAAAGAAGGCACGGTTGGTATGCGTCAGAATCATGGAAGACAGAGAGGTTCTGGATGGTCAGGACGAAGGTTCGCTGCCCGAGTGGCCTTCTTTTCGGGACCAGGACGAATCCATCTGGCGTATTGCCCCAGCTCAAACCGCTTCAGTGGAAAGCCTGAACGAGGCGCTTGACGACGGAGGTTTTCGTGAAGTCGCAGCCATCGCCCGCAAACTGTGCGAAGACGGCGAGGAAAGCTCCACCGCCAGTCTAGTGTCAGCTCTAGGCAAGCTCCCGTTTGAGTCCTATCTAGACGGGTCGCACGAAGCTGCTCATGCCATCATGGTCGCTCTTGTCAACTTTGGAGCAGCCGACGCGGCCGGTGCTGTTTTGAAGGTACTCAAACAGTGCAGAGCGCACGAGTTTATTCCTGAGACAGCGTGCTTCACCCTAGCCAAGCTGCGCGACCAAAGCACGGTCGGTCCGCTACTCGACTTGGTTGACAGCTCGGACTGGCAGGGCCTGGCACCGTGGCTGTGCGCAGCCGTGTGTGAAATTGCTCCAGAACGAGCAGCGCCCGAAATGCTGAAGCGAATGAAGTCGGCTGAGAAGGGCATGCAACCCATTCTTGCGACGGCGGTTGGACACCTGCGCTACCAGCCGGGCGCAGTCGAAATCAGAAAGCGTTTGCGAGCCAGGGCTTCGCGGGCCTATGCAATGGCAGCCCTACTGAAGATGAACGATGAGACAACCATCGCTGGTCTCGTTGATTCCTGCCAGGCAGGCATTGAGTGGCCCGACTTTATGCTTGCAATCAATGTTATCCGTGACTCGAGACAGGCCGAAGTCGCGCAGACCCTACTTGCAAAAGGAAACGAGGCAGGTTGGCGTGGAGGCTGGGCAAGAGTCCGTATCGAAGTTTTGGGAACGGCGAATCTCCTTGGTGTCCCAGAGGCAAGAGCTGGGCTGCAAGAGGTCGCAGACGACCCGAAGTCGAAACAAGCCGCCCGTTGGCGCAGCGCGATTGCTCTGTTGGAAGGTGGCGAGGAGGGCTATCTGCAATTCCTGCTGGATGCGATCCAGCCAAATAAATCTGAGCCCACCGAAGAACAGGTCCCCAATTACCAAGCCAGGGAGGTTGTTATCAGTGCGCTGCACCGTTGCGCCAAGCGAGATCCCGCAGTCAGGTTGCCCATCCTCGATTCGCTACATGCCATGCGGCTCAACCCGGACAAGAACCCGAGCCTCGCTTACGCGGCCCAGAACGTAATCAAGGATCTGACGGGTTTCGAACGCTACTCTGATTTTGCTGCGTGGCGGCCCAAACAGTCTTCGCCATAGGCTGCAAGTCTGAGGGCAGGTATGGCCAAAGCCCCCGTCGCGACTATGAGGCTGAGCAGTGCTCGGCGGTGAACGTTCCGTTGGCGTCCAGGTCGGGGATTGAGGAGTCCACGATGCACCCGACCAGGCCTGCGGCCCCGATCGATTCGATGATCAGCGTTCCGTCGGAGAACCCTCCACCGCCGCCGCCGGGACAATCCTCTCCGACGCCTGCGCCCACAAACGAATAGCCCAGGTTCAGGTCCCCCAAGCTGTACTCGCCTGGTTCCTGGAACTCGACTGGAATACCGATGGTGACCGACCACTTGAGCTGCGGACCACAGCTTGTGTCGTAGCGTGGCGCCTCGCAGGTCAACGGCGAGTTGCTCAGCCGAAGGGACAAGGTGTCATCGGGGACTCCGCCACCGTCGCCACCGCCGCTGGTGCTCATTCCGCCCCCTTTAATTGGAGGGAGGTCCCCGTAGGTGATCGCGACGGCCGAATCGAGGTCGACGATCGGGAGGCCTTTGCAACCGAAGGCGCCGGTCGTCGACGAACCGCCACCCCCGGAGGAGTCCTCAGAGCCCGAGCCTGTGCCGGAATCGCTGCCGCCTGAAGAACCGCTTCCTCCTGAGGTGTCGCCAGAACTCGAGCCACCGCCCGTGCTCGTCTCACCGGATCCTGATGTGCTCGTCATGGATTCGGACCCAGAAACCGTTGTGGTTCCAGGTCCAGTGGAGCTATCGGTCATCGTATCGGTGGTCGTGCAACTCGCATCGTCCCCGCACTCGTCGGCTTCCGTACATGCCAGCGTCAGCGTCAGTGCGCCGGTGCAGAAGTCGAGGCAGGCGAGGGCGGGGCGCGGCTCTCCTGCCGCCCTTCCAGCCGCCCGCCGTACTCCTCCATCCCGGCCTTTTTCCCATTTCATTTCGCTTCAACGCACGCGAGATCAAAAACCCGTACGAGTAGTGCTGTCCACTTTGGGACGCCAACCGCTTTGGGGCCGCTAGCCGCCGATGACCAGCTGCACCGGGGCGTCTTCGCTGGGGTCGACGAGGGCTTCGCTGACGACGCCCTGGGAGACGACCGCATCCTGGGTGATCAGGCACCAGCCTCGATCGCTCGCGTCGCAGTCGCACTGCTGAGGTCCGCCGTCGCTGCACGACATCTGTGGTGAGGCGACGACGGAAACGGTGACCGTCTGGGCCGGGGCGACGAGCAGGCCGCACGTACGATCCCCAGATCCACCTTCGCACGCCGCGTCCAGATCCGTGGGCTCGCGGAGCAGACCACTCCACTCCTCTTCGTAGACGGCATCGGGCATCAGCTTGATGACGGAGTAGGCGCAGTGATCGCAAGTGGGCGGCCACCACCCCGGCTCGACCTGCTCGCATGCAAATCGGCAGCTGGGCGAGACCGCGTCCCCGGCTTCGATCCGGAAGGGCTGCCCGCTGCAAGAGATGGTGTCGACGTAGATCGGTCCGGCGCTCGCCGAGCGAAGGCGAATCGTCCGGGGGGTGGCATCGGCCGGCGTGTCACCGACGGGGGGCTGGCACTCAACCTCGTCACCGGTGGTATCGGTATCGGCGACCGAGTCGCCGTCGGTCTCGGTGTCCGGCTCTGCCTCGGTGCCGCCATCGGTATCTTCTGCATTGGCGTCGGAGCCGAGCTGGGGTCCGCATCCCCCTGCCAACGCGATGATGAGGAACCACGCTCCGCTGAAGTCGTTGCGCCAGCCCATGGGCGCCGGCAGTGCAAAGGCCATTCCGCGTGGCATGCCCCTCTTGTCGTGGAGAGGCGAGGCCGGGCACGACAGCCGCGTCGCGATCGCGCCCGAACACACGACACCTGGGTCGCGGGACCGAGCGCCCAGCGAGCTCATCAGCACGTGGCATGGGGTGGCTGAGAGCCCCCACGACGTACCAGATCGCGTCACGATTCGACGGTACTCCTCCATCCCGGCTTTTTCACACTTCATTTCGCTTAAACGCGCCGCGATGTCCTTCCTCGACTCCAAGGAGCGCAGAGGGAAGGTCGTGGTGACCGTCGAGTGACGCACGCCTACGAGGTGCCGGTGGCCTTGGTTCACCGCAGGCGCTTCGGAATCGCCACGACGTACAGCCCGTTGCCGTACACCGCCAGGCGGCGCCCTTCGTCATCGATCGTGATATCGCCGGCGTACGGCAGCGGGGTCTTCAGGACGTCCAGCTGACGGCCGGTCGAGAGCTCCAGGATACGTACGCGGATTCGAGGGAAGCAGCCGTCGTCGTCGCAGGCCTGATCGCCCAGCTCTGCGACGGCAAACGAATCACCGCCGGGCATGAGCGCGAACGCCTCCACACCGGTCACGTCGATCGTCGTGCTCGCGGCACCCTCGCCTCCAGTGGCAATGACCGTGAGCGGACCTTCGCCGAGCTGCACGAGGACGTGGGCCGGCGCCGCTAGAAGCTTGGAGCTGCCAAGCTCACCGGCGTCGACGCGGTGCACGACGGACTGGCGTTTGTCGTCGATCTCGAGCACGTGCATCCGGCCGGAGTCATTCAGCGCTGCGATTCGTCGGTCGTCGGGTGAAAACGAGACGCGCATCGCATACGCCTCCGGCTCGAATGCGGTGAAGGACCACTGCACCCCGTCGATCGTGACGCCGTGGATCGCCCCGTCCGTCGCGACAGCGAGCAGCTTCCCGTCGTGCGAAGGGTAGAGACTGCCGTTCGGAACTTCGGCACCTCTGCGACCGCTCGCGAGCTCGAACAGCTGCCGTTCCCCCCCGTCGCTGGGGGAGGGCAAGATGACGTCGTCGGCGCCCGCGAGCCCGGCCAAGAATCCGTCCCCGATGTTCCCGGTGCCGACCGGGTCGCCCACTTTGCATGCGCCGTCGGTCAAGTCAGCGACCTCGACGCGCGTGCTCGAACTCGTCACCGCCAGCGCCGAGCCGCCACCGAACACCGCCAGCTCCGACACGTGGCCGAGGCTGCACGCGGCGCGGACTCTCAGTGGATCCAGCTCCCAAACGGTGACGGGCAGGTCGGTCACGATGCCGTTCGGAGTAAATCGCGCGAGATGAATGGTCGGACGCGGCGGCGCCGTGAGCCGCTCCAGCGAATCGGCGGCATAGACCTGCGCCTCCGTGCCACCGTAGTAGTCCCCGCGCTGGGGCTCGTCGGCGAGCAGATACTTGCCGTCCTTGGTCAGCCGGACCCGGTCGAACTTGGGCAATTGCCGATACACCAGCCCACCTCGCGGACGCACGTCCGCCGCCGACCCAAGCAGGACCGGGGTATCCGCACCGGGTGGGAACACGACCCCCTCGGCCTTGACGTCCTGCGTTCCCATGCTTCGCCCGTCGGGCAATGAAAACCACCGCAGGTGATGCTTGCCCAGCAACACAACAGACGAGCCATCGCCCGCGAACGCGAGCGCGTCCGGGGAGAAGTCCGCGCTGGCGTGCTGGCGACCGTCTGGAAGCGAGTACACGGCGCACCCGGCTGGGCTGTCCCAGTCGACGACGACGTGTTTGCTATCGGCGGCCCAGGCCAGCTCGTCCATACGCGTCGCGTCCTCGACGATGGCCGGCTTCAGCGTAGCCACGCGCTTGCCGTCGGATGCCTGCAGCACACTCGCGCTTTTCTCTGCGCCGACAACGAGCCACCTTCCGTCCGGGCTGAAGCCAAAGTGGCTGTGCTCCGGCAGTCTCGCGAGCACCGTGCCGGACTCCGCGTCGACGAGCGCCCCGACGGAGGACCCGAAGACGAATCGCTTGCCATCCGGCGCTACGACAACGTCAGCGGCATGGTTGTTCTCGATCGTCTTGCGCAGCTCCCCGGTTTTCCCATCCCAGATCGATAGAGCATCGCGTGTCGCCCCGACGACGACGCTGCACACCAGCCGCCTTTCCAGCCGCCCGCCGTACTCCTCCATCCCGGCCTTTTTCCCATTTCATTTCGCCTAATTAATTAAACGCAGTGGAGCCACCATGCTGTGACTGTGTCGGAGCGCGTACGCCAACTCGGGTTCCTTCCGGGGAGACGAAGCGACGAGCAGACTCCTCCGCCCGCACCCGGTCCCCCTAGATTGTGCTCGCCTGCGCCCCAAGCATGCAAGGCGCAAGGCCGATCGTGTCGAGCGCCGTCTCGAAGCGCTGCGAACGCTGAGGCTGAATGCTCTGCGCTACGGGACGAGCCAGAGTTGCTTGTTCATGTCGGCCCAGAGTTGGTTCCCTCTCTTCTCGGCGAAGAAGCCCATGACGCAGCCAGACTCTCGTGAGCACTCGATGATCGCCGGCGCGACAGCCTTGCCCATGCCGTAGCTGAAATGAATCGTTGTCGGTTCCGCGCTGTTCAGCGCTCGGTCGGCCCAGGCGCACTGACCGTTGGCGAGATTCGAACCGTTGGACGAGCCGTGTGGTGCCTTCGAGAATCGGATCCACATGTGGGACTTCGCGGCCTCGACCTTGAACCGGCCTTTGCAGTAGATCCTGTAGGTGGTGCCGGCCTCAGCGTTGTCGGGAGCGAGCCCGACCGCCATGAAGCTGAGGGTGAGAAGACCGAGACGTCGGATGTGTTTTTTCATCGTGCGTTAGACCTTGTTTACGTGTGTGGGCTTGAAGCTGCGGAGCGCGGCGACCGAGGCGGCTCAGTAGCGAATCTCGACTTCGGCTGTCCCTGCGGCGTGGTTGATCTTCTTCACTGTGATGGTGATGCCGAAGCGTGCGAAGGACTCCCCCTCGGTGTAGGCGGGTCCGCCATGGGCGTCTTGCAAGTAAGTGACTTCGTCGTGGTCCGTAGGACTGGGGTGTTCGGCGATGCGCCGAATGAGGACCGTGTCTTCAGGGATGCCTCTGTCCCACCCGTGTTTCTCGCGAAACTCGACGAAGAGCCGGGTGCCATCGTCTTTGCGAATCTCGGCCAGCAACATCCCGTTGGCTTCGGGGCGATCGACGGTCGCCAACGAGACGGTCTTGGTTTGGGCGCGGGAGGTGACGCGTAGCGTCAGCTTGCGATTGGACGGGAGCCACCCGACTTTGGCGCGGTGGTACGCGTGCAGCCCCACGCCGGAGCGTGCAAACGGCCCCGAATAGCTGTAGTGGGCGTCGGGACCGGAGATCCCGCCCATGATGTCGTACCCGTCCTCGTACGCTCTTCCGTCACTGCTGAAGGCGTGGGGGAGCCCGTAGGTGTGCATGATCTCGTGCCCGAGCATGTTAGAGTGATCGGCGCCGTTGTAGAGCACGACCCCCTTGCCGCGTCTCCCCACTTCCTCGTTTGCATTCATGTAGGCGACGACGGCTTTGAACTTGTTCGTGTCGATGTTGTGGCGCGTCATGCATGCTGAGATGCGGTCCCATCTGCTCGGCAGTCGCTTCCACAATGCCCGCGTATGGACCATCTTCTTCCATGCGGTCGGCATGGTGATCTGAGTGTCGATCATCCCGTAGCTCTGTTCCCAGGCGAAGTCCCACCAACCGTCTTTGCCTTTTCCACTCTTTGCGAAGCGGTCCTTGATGGCCGTGTGCGAGCGGGGTTCGTTACTGACGTCTGAGAACTTGCACTTCGCGACCGCAATCTTGTCTTTCCGCATTGCGGGCCAACCCGTATGATAGTTCGGCGCGGCGGCTCGATAAGCGCTCCAGTACGTGCGCCGCTTGGCCTTGCTGTCCCAGCGGGCGTCGAACCGGAGCAGCTGCGAAGACTTGTGCTCGTACAGGAGGATATCGTCGCGTTTCGTGCCCGGTTCACTGTTCCAGGCTGCGAAGCGGCCGAACACCGGCGTGAATCCATGCTTCCCCGCAAGGTTGCCGGCTACGGTGCCACTTGTTCGGAGGTTTCCGCCCGTATACTCGGCCTTGTAAAAGCGGAACTCGCTCGCCACGGGGTCGAAGACGGCCACACCGTCGCGGTTGCCTCCCTCGACGTTGGCGGAGCGGACGACCTCTCGCTTTTGCACAAAGCCCGCGCGGGTATGGAACGCCCACCAGAAGGTTGTCTTCCCGTTCTTGGTGGCGGAGTCGTATCGCGAGATCGTCCCCGTCGCCTTGTCTCGGAACAGCAGATCGTCACGCCCGACGGCCTGTCCGAAATCTCCGGCGAGGACGACTTTGTTCCGACGGTCGAAATCGCCGAGGTTGCCCATGTCGACATCCTTCATCGGTTGGAAGCGCTTTTTCCCTGCGTCGCGGGTGAAGAAGCGCATCGAGCCCGTTGCGCTCTTGTAGAGCAGCAGGTCGTCGGCTCCGTTGCCGTCGAAGTCGCCCACGATCACCTCCTCGGAGTCTTCGATGAAGTTCGGCTGCGTCCACCACCACCACAGCTCGCGGTTGTCGTCGCTGCTCGCGTAACACATCAAGGTCTTGGCCTTGGTCACCGCGCAGATCTGGTCACGCCCGTGTTCGCGGCCGTTCGTTGTGAAGTCGCCGAGCACCAAGCGTGTGATCTCCGCGGGGAGGTAGCCGTGCAGGATGCCGTCTCGTTTGAAGTTGGTCTTGTAGGCGAAGACCTTGTTTCGGCCGAACTGTACGAGGTCTTGAAACCCGTCCCCGTCGACGTCGCCGACCTGGAGGTTTCGGGGCAGGTCGGTGGAGGTGTTGGACTTTCGGGGACTGGCCTCGGCAGTGTTGGTGACACCGAGGGCTGCGAGGCCGAGAAGTGCGGAAAGAAGCAGGGGTCTTCGATGGGGCGTCATGGGGAACCGTGGACGCGGTTGGGCGTCTCATCAGCTGCAGTCGGCCGCGCTCCGAAATTGATCCCCGAAAAAGCAGAAGCTGCCTCAAACGAAGTCCGGACGAGCGCAGCGACGCGGTTCGAGAAATTCGGGATCAATCTCGGCCGGAAACCGACTGAGGCGGCGAGTTGCGGCCGTCACCACCTTCCGCACCCTCCTGAAGTGAGCCTCTTGCTCGCCCCAAGCGTCTGCGTTTTCGGCTACGCTTTGTGCGGTGGAGTCGGACGCGGAGCTACTGCGTGCTTGGTCCCGTGGCGATGGGGCGGCGGGCAACGCCCTGTTCCGTCGCCACTTCGACGCGTTGTTTCGGTTCCTGTCCACGAAGCTGGACGGACCCTGCGATGACCTCGTGCAAGAGACGTTCGAGGCGTGCCTCGCCGGCGCCGAGCGCTTCGAAGGGCGCGCTTCGTTTCGGACGTACATGCTTCGAATCGCGCGCAACCGCGTGTGTGAGCACTACCGCCGGGCCCGGCGCGAGTTTGTCCCGCAAACCAGCTCGGTGATTGACGCCGGTGCCTCCCCGAGCACGGCGCTCTCCGACAAGGAACGCGAAGGCCGGTTGCTGGCCGCGATGCGGCGGTTGCCGCTCGACTTTCAGATCACGCTCGAGCTGTTCTATTGGGACGGCCTCAAGACCCACGAGGTCGCCGAAGTCCTCGAGGTCTCCCCGCACACCGCCCGAAGTCGCCTGGCCCGGGCCCGCGAGCGCCTCCGCGAGATTCTCGCGACGTTGGAGCTCGTCTCTCGCAACGAGCTCGAGACATTGGAACGCGAGGCCGACTTTGCAGCCTGGGCCCGCGAGCTCCGGCCAAAGTGATCCGGGGCACCAGGGTTACCCGTGCGCTCGCAGCCACGCCTGGATGTCATCCCGCAACGAGCCGGGCACCGACTCTCCGAGGGCCTGCTCGGCCAGGCGCAGGCCCTGCGGGGCGTCACGTTTCCAGGTGACCTTCGCCAACGTGAAACGAGCGTCCGCGGCAACGCCCGGCTCCGCACCGTCGCCCATGGCGTCGAGGGTTTCGAGCGCACGCCGTGCGTCACGGCGCGCATCGTCAAGCCGGCCGAGACGCAACGCCACCTTGGCAACCCGGGCACGGGCATTGGCGGAGCGTTCGTGGTCCTCCCCCAGCGTGTCGATGATGATTGCGGCGCTCTGCTCGAACAGCTCGAGTGCACGCTTGAGATGTCCTGCCCCGAGTTCCGCGTAGGCGAGCCCCTTGATCGCGTTTGCAACCTCGGGGTGCTTGGTCCCCAGGGCGTCGGTCTTGATCTCGAGGGCGAGCTCGAACTCCTGACGCGCCCTGTCGAAGTCGTCGCGGTCGCGCGCGAGGATGCCGAGCTCTTCGTGCACCGCGGCCACATAGGGGTGCTTGGGCCCGTGCTGTTGCACGTACATGCCCTTGATGCGTCGAAAGGTCTGCTCCGCCTGCTCGACGTCCCCCAGACGCGCATCGACGATCGCGAGATTGTAGAGCCTGTCGGCCAACGTCACCGAATCGGGGCCCGCGATGCTCTCTTCGACCTCGACCGCCAGCGCGAACTCGGTTCGTGCGTTCGCGTACTCGTGGCGCCCGAAGTACGTCGCCCCGAGGTTGTTGTGAAGGCCACCGACGAGGGGGTGGTGAGGACCCACGGCCTCCTTCAAGACGGCCAGCGCCCGATCGAAGTGTTCGAGCGCCCGATCGGACTCACCCTGTTGCAGGAGCACGCCTCCCAACGAAATCGCGAGCTCGGCGTGACCGAGGTCCCCGGCGGGCAACGAGTTTGCCGCGAGCGCCGACGCGCGTTCGAACGCCGCCTGGGCACCATCGAAGTCCTGATTCCGCGCCAACACTGCACCGCGGCTGCTCCACAACACGATGCCCAGGTCGGGTCGCTCGCCAAGCCGTTCGTGGACCGCATGGCCGAGCTGAAACCATGTCTGGACATTGGTGGCGGCGGGGTCCTCGTCCGAAAGCGCGTTGAGCAGTTCCGACGCGGACCGCACGACGGCGGCGTCGTTGGCGTGCGCTTCGGCCAACCACAGCGACCGTTCCAGGTTGCGGAGCGCCCGCGCGAACTGGCCTGACTGCATGGCCGCCATGCCGTCGACGTACAGCGCCTCTTGATGCAGTGTTGGCCACGCCGTGGCCTCCGCCCGAGCGAGCAGCGCTTCGACCCGGGCCAACGCGTCGGCCGAACGATCGGTGGAAAGCAGCGCCTGCACCGACACCAGCTCGGCCTCGACCGCGCGGACCTCGGCGGCAACGTCCGGATCATCCGGCAATGGTGGGTGTGTGGACATGACGGCAGGGTCGGCGCACGGTTCGACCGATGCGAGCTGCTGCACGGCCTTGGCCGACGTCCTCACGGTCTGCGCGTCTGCGGTCTCGAGGAGGTCGACCAGCGCGCCCGCGTGTGCTCTGCGATCGTCGAGACATGCCATGCGTCGATCGAGCAGGGTCTCGGACTGCGCGCCGCGGACGAAGGTGGCCTCGCACGCCTCCACCCGCATCTGCGTCCACGCCTGCGCGTAGGCATCCAGTCCGGCGGTGACCGTGCTCGACGTGTCCGAGGCGTACGGGAGCTTCGTGCCCTCGAACGCTTCCGCCACCGCCGTTCGGCGCTGCGAACTCCAGACCTGGGCGAACTCGTCCTGCGCCCCCGCACATGGAAGGGGCGCCTGCGGGGCCACGCCCCAGCTCGCCGTGACCCCGGCCAGGATGCCAACCCCGGCGATCGAAGATCCGGCGGTCCATCGCCGACGACGGCGGGGCTTGTCGATCAACGCATCGAGCAGCGCCTCCATGTCGTCGAAGCGACGGTCCGGGTCGTGCTGCAGCCCGCGGGCGAGCACGGAGAGACTGCCCAGGGGCGCCTCGCCCCGCCGCGAGGGTCGGCGAAACCGCCCCTCGAGGGCCGCGATCTGTCGTTCGAGCGTGCTGTCGCCTTCGAAGGGGTGCACCCCGAACAGGCTGTCGTACAGACACACGCAGAAGCTGAACTGGTCCGACCGCGCATCGATGGCGCGGCCGTCGAACTGTTCGGGCGACATGAAGTAGGGCGTGCCCGCCCGACCGGTCGCCCCTTCGTCGACGTGCTTCTGGCTTCGCGCCAACCCGAAGTCGGCGACGATCGCCCGGCCGGATTCGTCCAACAACACGTTGCTCGGCTTGAAGTCGCGGTGGACGAGATGAGCCCGGTGCGCAGCCATCAGCCCGCGTCCGGCCTGCTCGAACACGGCCAGGATCTCCCGCGGCTTGGGTTTGCCCATCAACCACTGCCGCACGGTGTTCGAGACGAACTCCATCGCCAGCCAAACCCGTCCGTTCGACTCGCCCACGTCGTAGATCGTCACGACGTTGGGATGCCTGAGCTTGGCGAGACTGCGCGCCTCGTCGATCAACCGCGACATCGCATCGGGATCCGCCACGTCGGACCGCACGACCTTGACGCGACCTTGCGATCGAGCTGCGGATCCCAAGCGGAATAGACCATGCCCATCCCCCCGCTCCCGACCCGCTCGAGCAACGAGAACCGGCCCAGCTTGGCGGCCGAGCTCTCCTGGGACCCGAACATCAACGCCTCGACGGCACCCCGCACACGCTCGGCCTCGACCGAGTCGACGTGGTGAGGCCCGACCTCGAGCACGGAGTCCTCCGCGACCGTGGTCCGCGACCCCGTCGGTCCCTCGTCCATGGCGCGTAGCCTACCAACAACCTGCACCCGGGCGCCCCGTCTCTCGAGACGAGCGTTTTCGCGCAAGAGTCGCATTCGGGTCAGCGCGCATCCGGAGGGTTCGCCAAACCGAGGACCAACGGCTCACGCTCGAAGGGCAGCGCGTCGACCGTCTCTTGCCAGGAGCGCGCCCCTGGAAACTCGCGTCCGGGGTCCAGGCGAACGGGAACCTCCACCGTCGATGAACCGTCCGCGTCCAGAAGCGTGGCTGCGTAGAGCAGTGAGCGCAGCCGATGGCTCGAAAATCCAGCGACAGGGGGACTCTGTCGGTTCTTTCCTTCGGGCAGATACCGGGAGGTGGTTCGTTCTGTCCGTAGACGACAGAGGCAAGCACCCCAAAGGCTGCGAGGCGCTTCCGTACCATGACGCGAACTACGCCAGGGAGGAGGTCACTTCAAGTCGCATCGATTGGGATACGACCAGGGCGCAGGACTTTCCCGACCTGTCGATGCTCTGGGGTTTTAGCTGCGTCATCGAGCGAATCGAGATCGTTGCGGACCCGGAGAAGCCCCCGAAAATCATCGAACCGGAGTGCTGGTTTGAAGAGGGCTTTCCTGTGGAGTCTCCAGAGGTGTCGCGAGTCGTCGTTGGGGAGCCGCGGCCTTCCGAGGTCTCCGTGCGCGTCGTGTTCGTGGGCGATGTTCGATCGGCCCGAACAACGGCTGTTGGTGGTGATGTGGCGGGCAGGGCTTCGGGTGAGCGAAGCCCTCGACTTGCGCATGGAAGACTTGCGGCCCGGGGAGGGCGGCGTCTGGG
>CAYGTG010000114.1:0-13103 GCA_964352485.1 uncultured Nannocystaceae bacterium
AGGAGCGAAAAATCCTTCGCGATCCGCCGCGCCGGGTTTCTCAACAGGCTGCTAGCTGAGATTTGCTCGGCACGCCCAGATCGCAGGGGCGGGGCCGAGCGGAACCCCTTCGGGCCTCAACCGGTGGAGGACCCGCCTTCGTAGCAGTCGCACTGTGGGAACGTCAGTGTCGTGTTCACGCAATCGTTCGGGTCGTACTCAAAGTCGCACGCCCCATCGTAGCAGGCGAGCAGGTCTGTTCTACATTCCTCGCAGACGTCGGAGTAGTCCGGCGGTTCTTCACAGCCAGACCCTCCGGTCGTACTGCTGCCTATGCTGCCATCAGTGGTCGTCGCACCCGCTGCGCACGCGCACTGCGGGAAGCTCAGCGTCGAGCTCACGCAATCGTCGGGATCGTACTCAAAATCGCATGGCGGGGCGTAGCAGGCGAGAAGATCCGCCCGGCACTCGTCACAGATCTCGGAGGAGAAGTCGGGCGGCTGGATGCACTCGTCGTCGGTCCCGGTGGTGTTGGTGTTGGTGTTGGTGTTGGTGTTTGTGTCGGTGTCGGTGACAGGCGCATTGTCGGATGTGGAGCCGGGCATCGCCGCGCTGGTCCCGCTGTCGGCGTCTTCATCGTTGTCAGCGCATCCCAGTGGCGTGGCCATCCCGATTGCGGTGACGAGGAGAGCGGAGGCGATCGTGTTTAATCGAAGCTGTTTCATGGCCAGTACGAGGCTGAGTTCCCACCTGAGGGTTTTTGCTCGGTGAATAGAGCGGATATTGCGATCTTCCTTTGCCCGGGCCGCAGACCGCACACTCTGGCGGATCTCGTCGCAGATTCGCGCGTTCCGACTTGGGCGCGCGCAGAGGGGGCGCCCAGCCGAGGGAGCTCGGAGACGGGGACCGACGCTTCCACGGGTGCGGCGGGTCGCTCGGGCACCACCGCGCCCCAGACGAGCCTCTGCACGACGACGGCGGACACCGGCTCCGAATCGAGCTCGACCACAAGCGGCGCGTCGACCGGCGAAGCCAACACCAGCTCCACAGGTCAGGGGGCGAGCAGTACCGGGTCGAACGGCGAGGCGGGTCAACGATGACATGCGTCGGAGGGATTGGCAGCGACGCAGCGCACCCATGCGACGGCTCGACTCATCGAGCGTCTCGAAGCTCCGCGAGGAGAGCCTTGGCGTCGGCGAGCTCGGGGACGGAGCCAGGCAAGCCTTCGAGCGCGCCCTCGGCCACAAGGGCGTGCTCCATCGCGGCCGCGGGGTCGCGCTCGAGGCGGAGCGTAGCCCTAGCCAAGCCAAGCTCGACGCGGCCCAAGATCGCAGGCGGAGTATCGGGAGATGAGGCGATGTCTGCGGCCCGCTCCAGCAGCTCCATGACCTTCGGCGCCTCCGATGGACTGCGGTAGGTCGAGGCGAGACCGCACAGGGTCTGCGCGAGGTCTGGGTGCTCCGGACCCAGCACCCGGGTGCGCAGCTCGAGCGCCGACTGGTAGCGGGCGCGAGCGTCCTCGAAGCGGCCTTGCGCGACCCGAAGGTCGGCCAAGTTGGTGAGGTGGACCCCGAGATCCGGGTGGTCCGGGCCGGCGTCGGCCTCTAGCGCGTCGATTGCCCGCTGGTGAAGGGCGGCGGCGGCCTCGAGCTGCCCCTGCTCCTGCCTGGCGAGCGCGAGGTTGCCCAGCACATTGTGCAGCATCTCTCGCTGTCCCACCGGCCGAGACTCGATGGCCTCCACCAGAGCCAGGTGCTCGGGAACGGCCTCGTCCAATCGGCCCAGGTCGAGCAGACACAGCGCGACGTTCACCCGGGTACGCAGCACGAACCTGTGACTCTCGTCGAGCGCGGCGCGGCGGATCTCGAGGGTTCGCGTAAACTGCACGAGTGCCTCGTCAACGCGGCCCTGGGTGTACAGGACCGAGCCCAGGTTGTTGGTGCTCTTCGCGAGGTCGAGGCTGTTCGGGCCGAGGACCGTCGCCCGGGCCTCCACCGCTCTGCGCAGCAGCGCTTCGGCCTCTGCGAGCTGTCCTTGTCGCCAACGCGTCGTTCCCAGGTTGGTGAGCGTGCGCGCCGTGGCGGGGTGCCGCGGCCCGAAGAGGGCTTCGCGGATCTGCAGGGCCTCGAGCTGCTCGGCGGCGGCCTCGTCCAGCCTCCCTTGCACCCGCAGCACCAGCGCCAGGTTGCCGTGCAGCCCTGCCCGAATGCTGGGCGCGTCCACGCCGGCGTCGTCGAGGATCGCCAGGCCCGCGCGGGTCTCTTCGGCGGCGGCCTCGTGATCGCCGGAGCGGAACGCGACCGAGCCGGCCTGTCGAGCGACCTTGGCCCGCGTGGACGCAGAGGTACCCGAACGAGCGATCTGAGCCCGAGCGTAGCGGACCCATCGTCGCCCATCGACGGGTCGATCAGCGTCGCTCGATTCGACGGCCGCCAGCAGCGACGCGGCCTCGATCTGCACCCGAGGGTGGCCGATCGCCTGCGCGGTCCAGATCGCCTCCTCGAGCTGCTCGCGGGCGGCCTCCGTGGCCTCGAGGTGCTGTGAGACCGCGCCGACCTCGAGCAGGGTTTCGGCCAGCAGCCTGCGATCCCCGAGCCGATGTGCGTCGGCGAGGACGCGCTGACCCAGATCTGCGGCCTCGGAGAACAGACCCGCGCCCAGCAGGGCCCGAACCTCGGCGAGGTCTCGCCGGATCGCGGCGACCTCGGGGCCTTGGGGGATCTCGGGTCCTTGCTGCCCGTCATCCCGACTGCACTCGGCCACGTCGGGCAGAGAGAGGACCAGCGAGACGGCGTGCTCGGCCACCGCGGGGTCCGAACGCGAGAGCACCTCGGTGGCCGCGTCGAGCGCGTAGAGCCGCGCGGAGAGGCAGGTCATTTGCGCTCGGTAGGCGCGCGGGTCGAGCTCGTCTCTGGAGGCGGCTTCACACACGGTTCGGTGCGCGCTCGCCCACGCGTCCGCGTAGGACTGCAGGCGTGGCATCGTCGCCTCGAGCGTCTCGGCGCTCAGCGGCCAGGGATTCGCGCCGAATGCCTCTTCGATCCCACTGCGCTGCGCCGGGTTCCACACCCCGTTGATCGGGCTCGAGGCCTCGTCGCACCCTTTGTCGTCCTCGTCGCCGGCCCATGCGACCGCCGTGGCACCCAGGCCGATCGAAATGGCCGTCGAGGCGACCCACGGCCAGCGCGACATCTCGGCCCGGGCCAGCACGGTCAGCAGCTCATCCATCGAGGCCCACCGGCGCTGCGAGTCCGGGCTGAGTCCGCGTGCGATCGCCCGGTGCACGAAACCCGGCACCCCGTGGCCGCCGGGCGGGGCCGCGGGAGGGCCCTGCGTCTTGGCGACGTACAGGGCCTCGAGACTCCGGGCCTCGAACGCGGGGGCGAGATACAAGGCCTCGTAGGTCGACGCGCAGAACGCATAAATGTCGGCAGAGACGGTGGCGTCTTCACGAAACCTCTCGGGTGCCATGTAGCGCGGCGTTCCCCAACCATGGTCCGCGTGGCTGCATCCGCGCGCCGTCAGGCTCGACATCCCGAAGTCCGCGACCCGAACCCGATCATCAATGCCGAGCAGGAGGTTCGCGGGCTTGAAGTCACCGTGTACGACCCCCGCGTGGTGCACGGCCGCGAGCCCTCGCCCGGCGGCGAGCATCAGGGCCAGCCGATGCGGCCAGCGGGTCCGACGTCCGGGTCCCTTCAGCCAGGAGCCGAGGTCGGATCCCTCGACAAGCTCCATCACCACCGCGAGTCGGCCGTCTTGCAGGCCGGCGTCGTGCACCGTGACGATGTTGGGGTGGCTGATCGACGCGAGGACTCGCGCCTCGGCGAAGAGATCGGCCTGCGAGGACGCCGGGGGGAGGGACACGAGCTTGAGCGCGACCGGACGCCGCAGACGCTCGTCGAAGGCTCGGTAGACGACCCCGCTGGCCCCGCTGCCGATGAGCGTCCGCGACGTGTAGCGATCGTCGGGCAAAGATCGCGTGGCCGGCTCGTCGTCTGCGACGACGCTGGCCACGATGCTCAGGCAACCCTCGCAGTCTTCGAGGTGTCGCTCAACGGATGCCCGCTGGGCTCCCGATCCGTGGCCTTCGACATAGGCGAGCAGGTCGTTCTCGTCGGGGCAGTCCATCGGGATCACGTGGACGATGAGGTGACGCGACCGAGGCTGATGCTCAGCTGACTCAGGCACGCGCGCGCTAGCGACATGGCCTCGTGCTCGTCGGTGTCGAGGGCGTCTCGGAGCGCCTGGGCCAGCTCGCGGCGCACCCTCGCCCGTATCCGGGCAAGCCGCTTCGAGATGGTGACGCGGTGCACACCCTGTAGCTCCGCGATCTCGCGGACAGCAAGGCCGTGGATGAACCGCTGCTGCACAAGCAGACGGTCGGCGCCGGGGAGGGCGGCCAGGCTGGAGCGGATCGCGTGCGAGACGAGCTTTCGGTGCTGCGCCGAGGCGACGCTCGCCGCGAGGTCGCGCGGGTGCACGAGGTGCCCGAGGACGTCGTCGGGACCCAGCTGCGCGACCCGGGTACGGCGCTGCAGGCCCTGAGCGTCGCTGAGGACCCGCAGCCCGACGATCCGTAGCCAGCCTGCGAGCGGACCCTGGCCCCGATAGCTGAGGATCTTGGGCGCCTCGCCGACCAGCAGGCGCGTTCGGACGGCTTGGATCACCTCGTCCACCTCGATCTGCGGGGCGCAGCGCTTCGCGATCGCGCCAGTGAGCTCGGGGACGAACTGCGCCTCGAACAGGGCGATGGCAACTGGAGACGAGTTTCCGAGCGCAAACGCGAGCGCGAGGTCCTCCAGGTGCCGCGGTGGCTGCCCAAGCGCATCGCACAAGCCCCCGACGTGCTCGATGAACGCCGGGCCCAGCTCAAGACCTGGCCAGCGCGACCACGCTCGTTCGCGCCAAGCATCCATGGCCGCATGGTAGCAGCAGCATCGCAGCCAACCGCCGGTTCGTGCGGATGTCCAGACGGCCGCCATGCTGGCGCCGAGTCACTCACAGCTGGTGCGCGCGAACTGGAGGGAACCGGCCTGCGGCCAAAGGGCGCCGAACCCCGTCGACGTGGTGAACGCCATGGGGGGTCCGTCGCGCCCCGGCCACAGACGTTGCACGGGTCCGCTGCGTGTCGCGGTGCTGGGATCGACGCTCGTCAGCCAGCTGTCGAAGGCGTAGGGAGCGGCCGCTCCCGTCGCGGAGTAAAAGGCCACCGCGACCCCGCCCGCGGCTGCGGCCAGTCGAGGTTGGAAGTGCGCGTCCCCGGAGACGTCGTCGGCGAAGCTGGTGGGCCCCGCGATGACGCCCGCCTGCGGATCCACGGTGACGACGCGCAGCGTGTTGCTGGGCGAGCCGGGGTCCCGGTCGATGGAGTAGCCGATGGCGAAGCCTCCGGGCACCGCCGCGAGGTCTGCTCCGTACGGGCTCAGATACGCTTCATCGCTAGCCTCTTCGATCAGCTGCGCGGGTCCGGTGGGGGCTCCCTTCAGGTCGAGGGGGCGGGCGTAGAGGGCTCGGCGACCCGACGCGCAGTGAGTCCACGCGGCCAGCGCTCCCTGTGGACCTCTCGCGACGTCGCCGAAGGTGTAACAGCCAGAGCCCAGCGTGCCCGAGGCGACCCCGATCTCGTGGTCGTCACCGAGTGTTCCCTGAGGGCCGACATTCCGCGACGCGAACGCGTAGCCTCCGGCGGCGGTCTGGGTCTCGTAGGCGACGATGAAGTGCCCCACGTCGGCGTTGGTGATGGCTGAGTAGGCGGCCGGTTGAGATCCGGAGACGTCGACGAGCACAGGCCCGGCGAGATCTGTGCCGAGCACCGCGGCGTGGACGGTGAGGTCGGACTCGCTCCAGGTCACGCCGATGGCGTCGCCGGAGGCCGCGATCTTCGGCGTCGCGGTCTCGACCTCGACCAGATCGGTCTCCTGCAGGACGTCGCCGGCGGGATCGAGCAGCCACAGCCGCAGCCCCCTGAAGTCACCGTCGGTGACGTGACCCACCACGACGAGGCCGCAGTCCAGCTCCGCTGCGTCGAGCTGCGTCCACCCGGTGCTGCCGGCCCAAGCGACCTGCTCGTCGAGCAGCGACGCGCAGACCTCTGCGGAGGCGCATGCCGGCGGGGCGCCTCCGCACGCCTCGGCCTTGTCGGCGCAACAGTCCCCGTAGTCGTGACAAGCCTCATCGCACCAACACGAGCCGGTGCCAGGCCCACTACAAAGCGGCGCTTGCTGGTGCTTCGGCTGGCAGCTGCCGAAGCGGTCGGCCTTGCCCACGCTCGTCCGCGTGTCCTCCTCGGCGTCCGTCGAGGTGGACTCCGCCTCGCAGGCGGCGAGCAGGAGGGGCGTCAAGAGAGCCAGGAACGTTCGACATCGAACATGCATGCCCCCCCGACGGCACGTTTTCGATCGCGTAGCCCAAGAAGGGAGAAAAAACTCCGAGCGCCGCGCTGTTACCGCGCATGGGGCGAGCACTGCTTCGAGGTAGGACCACGAGGATGCCGGGTGCACCGTCAAGGCGGCGACGCGCACGCCACCCACCGCGGACCAGGCCAGGCGACAACGCTCGACCTAACGGTTCCAGCACCACGCAAAGCGTTCCCGTCTACAACGAGAACCCGGCCAGCCCGTACGTATGCACGATCATCCAAACGGCGATCAGCAACGAGAAGCCGACCGCGACCAGCGCGAACAGCCTCAGGATCCTGCCAACGCCGGCGAACGTCTCGGGGACGATGGTGCTCAACAGGCGCTCGCTCCCCGTGGTGGTGACCATGAAGCCGTACAGCGCGCCAGCGTAGGCGGCCGCGAGCACGACGTTTGGGAGCGTGACCGACCCCTGCACGTTCGACACTGCGAGGATCATGTTCATCAGAAGCGTCCCGGCGATCGTTCCGGCAGCGGTGATAGGAGCGCCGAGCAGCAGGCCCCACAACCCAGCGCGGATCCGTTTGCCCCGGCCGCCTAGCTCGGCGTGCGATTGGTCGTAGCCAACGTAGCGGAGCGCGCACCAGATGGCCGAACCCTTCGGTGCAGGTTTCGCTTCTGGCTCCGACGGCGGCGGAGTGTCTTGGTTCGATGTCGCGAAGGCTTGCTGGAAGATCGACTCGAGCTTCTGGGCATCGGCGGCCGAGACCTTCGCCTCAAGCGGCGTGCCGCACTTCCCACACTTTGGTCCCTGCTCGAGGCGATCAGCCGGGACGCGGTTCGTGGCTCCGCAGTTGCTGCAGTCGAGTTCAAAGGCCATGGGTTCACCGATTGAAGGGTCCCGCGGTGACCATGCGTACCGCGGCGAGGGTCGTCGCGCATCCGATCGCGGCGACGAGGAGGGAGAAGCCGCTTGCCGAGGAGCGCGTCAACACGAGGGTCATGTACAGGAAGAAGGGCCACCACAGCCACAGCACCTTCCCGGCGTCCGGGTTCAGACTGTGCGGATCTGTGGCCGGGTCGTGGCCGGCGCGAGACCAGTACTTCCGCCAGATGTCCCGGATGACGAGGAGTGGCAACGCGAGGTTCGCGACCGGGATGAACCACGACGCGGCGCCCAGCCATCGAGGAAACTTCGGGCTCCGGCTGTTGGGCAGCAGATCGTAGGTGGCCCAGGTCCAAAGGGCGAGGGCGCACCACAGGACGCCAACACCGAGGGCGGGCAACGGGGTGTCGCTATCCAGCGCCCAGCTCGCGGCGGTGGCCAAGAGGGTCAGCCCACACGCAGCCGCAACGGCATATCCCGTTTGCATCGCCCTTGCGTCGGACGACAGCCGCAGAGCCTGCCGCATGGCTTCAGTGAACGCCTCGAGTGAGGGCGCGTTCGGGCGCGCGACGACCTGGTGCGGGGCATCGATGCTCGCCCGCGCCGCGACCTCGCCCATCGCGACCTCGAGGTCGGGTTCCGCAGAGGGCTCGACCTCGGGCATGGCCTTGGACATCGCCCGCACGACGCGAGCATGCGCCTCGTCGAGCCTCTGGGTTTCGAGCACCAGGACGACGGGTCCGTCCGGGCTGCGCTCGAGGGTGAACACCGCTGTGTCCGCCTCGAACGCGACCATGGCGACGAAGTAGGGCTCGTGGTGCTCCGGCTGCTCGCAAACCTTGATGATCGTACAGGGGGCGTCGCGGATCTCGAGCTGCGAGACCACCGCGAGTTCCGTCGGTGCGCGGGCGTCTCCGGAGACATCGCCGGCGAGCTTCCACAGCCCGCCCAGTGAAGCCTTCCCACCGCCGCGCCGCAGGCCGGCCTGGAACCTGTGGCTGGACCGCGTTGCGGCGCGCGGAAAGAAGTGGCGAGCGAAGGCGGTGGCCTGCCGCAGCGGGCGCAAGGAACTCACGGCTCACACCATGCCACAGGCGGATCCGGGCGGGCGACCGGGAGAGACCGCCAATGCCGTAAGACTGGACATCCAGGGGCGCTATGCCTTCATCGCCCCGAATCTCGAGGGACCGAGTGTGACGCGTCGCTGCCCGGTGGCATGTGCACCCAGGCGTGCGAGCGCACCTGTCCCGACCCGTCAGGCCGACCCGGTACGCTGTGTGTTGACTTCGGCACCGAGGGTCCGCAGTGCGTGATCAAGTGCAGCGGCCCCACCGATTGTCGAAGCGGGTATGCGTGCGAGGTTCGCTCCCGCCCAGATGGCACCGGCGCATCGAGCGTCTGCGTCCCGGGGTGAGGCCGTCGGACTCTGCGACGGGTGTAGAACCGCCGCGGGGGTGTCGATCTTCATGGGGCGGTCACCCTTGATCGTCCATGGCGGCCTTGGGCTCGGCTGCGCGGCTGCGCGATGCGGTTCCGCGCTTTTCCCATTTCGTTTCGCTGAGTTAAACCGAGACGACGTTGGCGGCACACAACTAGCGTGGGTCACCAACACCGGGTACAGTCGTGTGCGGGCATCGCGCTCTTCCTCGCCGTCGGATGCGATGCCAGGCCCGAGCCGGATGCCGTCCCGCGAGCGGGCGAGCTGCTGTCGCCGACCGATCCCAGCGCGATTCTTGCCCCATTGCCGGCGGCGCACTGCGAAGTCGTCGTGGACGGGGTCGGGCAGATGGACCTCGAGACCGACTACCTGCCGAACGTGCTGTTTTGCGAAAACAACGGTGCCAACCTCGAGGCACTGAAGGTGCAAGCCATCGCAGCGCGCTCGACCGCGTACTACGCCATGGAGACCGCAGGCTCGATCTGCGACAGCCAAAACTGCCAGGTCTTCTCGTGTGGCGGTACCCCGGGAGCGATCCATATCCAAGCCGTCGAAGAGACCTCCGGCATGTACTTGGCACACGGCGGGACGCTGACCTACGGGTTCTACGTCGCGGGCGCCGTCGACGTCTCGCCGCCGAACTGTGTCGGCGTCGCGGGTCCCAACGACACCGAGGAGTACGTCACCTACAACGAGGGGCTCGTGCAGCAGGCCGTCCAGCAGACGACGCTCGGATTTGTGTTCCCCCCCGACGATCCCGGTGCTGGCCAAAACCGCGGCTGCATGGCGCAGCTGGGGTCGCGCTGTCTTGAGGACAGCAACGGGTACGACGCCGACGACATCCTGCGGTTTTATTACGGGGAGGACATCGAGGTTCTCACCGCGCAGGGGGACTGCGTCCTGGAGCCGGATCCGACCGGAAGCTCTTCGGGGGGCGATTCCACGGGCGGGCCCGTTGGCTCCGACACCACTGCAGATAGCGGTGGTCCGAACAGCGGCTCCGACGACTCGGATGACTCGACTGACCCCGGAGGCGGAACCGGTGGCGCCAGCGCGGGTGACGACGGGGACCCGAGCGTTGGTGGCGGCGAGGCGTCTGGGGAGGACACAGACGCCAGCGGAGCCCTGCCCGGAGGCTTCGGCGAGAGCCAGGACGGGTGCGCATGCGTGGCTGGACCCCGGCCGGAGAAACCGCCGCTCGCGATGCTGTCGATGTTCGTGCTGTGCTTGCTCCGCCGACGTCGGCGCTGAGTCGTCGTCGCTGCGCTGGCTCGTCCTACCTTGCTCGAGGCTCAGCTCCGTGCCGCCGCCTCGCGCCTGTCCTGGATGAAGCTCCTCGCCCGCGTCTTTCGCATCGAGATCTCCGTCTGTGCTCGGTGTGGCGCCTCGGCGGTTGGCGACCAATTTCGCTGACCGCGAGCGGAACGCTCCCGAGGATCCGTTCTACGATGACCGTATGTCCTGGACCGTCCGTATCGCCGCAGTCGCGCTGTTGCTCGCCGGATGCGGGCTCAGTGAGTCGGGCAAGGTCGTATCGACCTACGTCGGGCACATCCATGCCGGTCGCGACGACCAAGCCTACGCAATGCTCACCTCGGACCAGCGCGCAGCCTTGTCGCAGGTGCAGTGGAAGGCGTCGATGAGCACCAGCATGCTCGCCGACGCCCAGGACGTTTCGGTGGAGGGCATCCGAACCTTCGACCCCGGCGGAACCTGCGTCTACACCCAACTCGACTTTCAGGCGCATCCCGACCAAGGGCCGTATGGGCACTGCATCTTCTACTTGAAAGAGGAGGCGGAAGGCGTCCGTGTCTACCACATGCAGACCTACGATCGAATCGATGGTGAGGGCTTGGTCAAGACCGGGCACTTCGACGAGACCCGCGAGCCGTTCCCCTGCTCCGCCAAGCGGCCGTAGGCGCTGTTCTGTGCGTGCTCGAGCATGCCATCGACGTGGACACGGTCAGAGTTGGTCGTCCAGCCCGTGAGCTCGGGCGGCACGGCCACGCCGCGGTCAACAAGAAGTAGGCCACGCAGCCCAGCGCGTAGATGTGGGCGCAATTCGTCGAACCGAGCGATGCACCGGTGCCGTCGGCCGACTCTAAGCGATCCGCGCTGGTGCACTGCACCAGAGCGTGATCAGGGAAGGCGCTCGATCGTCGGCGCTTTCAGGCGCTGTCGAGTCGAGCGCGGACGGAGGCGAAGGCGGCGTTTGGCCGTGGGCGGACGTCGTCCCGACGCGCCGCGTGGGCCTGTGCCATCAGGCGTTATGCTCGTCGCGTGAACCAGCGCAGCTATCGAAGCGTGGTGGTGCCAGTGTCGGGACGGCTCGCGCACCAGCGTCTCGTCGGACGGATCGAGGTCCTCGAGCACGCGACGATTCGCAGGAGCTCGCTTCGACGGCTCGGCTCGCGCAAACGTCGTCGGTTGGAGACGCCGGCGTACCAGTCACGCATCATCGTGGAGCTCATCGGTGTCGGTCCACTGCGGCAGCGCACGGCCTTGCCGTATCGCGGGGTGAGCGGGGACGACATCGACGCAATTGTGGCGGAGCACGGCGGCCACCAGACCGAGATCGGCAGCGCCCTGGTTCGGTTTTCCGCGACGGCACATCGGCGACGACAGTGCGAGAGCTTGCTCTCGCAGCTGCACGCCACCGCGGCTGGCCGGCAACTCGTGCTCGAGGCCCGCGTGATCGAGGTCCCGGACGATCGCCTCGCGCCCTTCACCCTTCCCGGTCTCGCTCGCGGCGTGCCCAAGGCCGTGGCCGACGTTGTCGACGTCCTCTCGGCATCAGCGCTGGTGCTCCCATGGGACATGGTCTCGCACTGGCACGACGCCGACTGACCGCGCCGAAGGTCTGCTCGCTCCGCCGCAGCGCGTGCCTACGGTCGGCCCACACGTCCGCCTCGCTCCAGCGTGGATCCTCGCGGCAACCCCCGACGTGGGCCGCTCAAAAATCGCAGCCTTCGATGCCCCGGCATCGAAAGCAGGGCTCGTCGAGTGATTGCTCGATCGCGAACTCGAACCGCGCGGTGTCGTTGTCGTCGGTCAGGGGGAGCGAGCCCTGGATGTCTCGCGCCGTCGGGATAACCGTCCGACGGATTGGTCTCTGAATCCTCGTCGTACGCGACGAGATCGAGCATGCCGGCGACTTCGAGCTGTAGCGCGCGTTCAGGTGCCTGGGTACCCGCGGGAACGATCGCGACGTTGATCGACTTCTTGTGGGCATCCAAGCCCACCCACATGCTGTGATTCTTCTCCATGACCGGCTCCTTTCGTGTGCGGCTCTGGGCTTGCCGAACGCGCGGTCTTCATGACACCGACCAGTGTTGGCTCTCTCCTCCGAGAGGGAGATCCCTCGAAGGAGATCCGGTCGTTCCATAGGGTCTCGATGTTCCAATCAGGAACCCTGCCTGGATGTCGAAGTGACAGATCGGGTCGGTCCCGGCGCAAGCACAAAGGACATTTCGGCCGGTACCCCATTCGCAGAGGGTCGTGCTTGATGAACCGACCCTGGTACGTAGTTGGAGTTTGGGCTCTCGTTGGTTGCGCGGCGCCAGTCGAATCCCCCGACGACCCGGACGGCGGGACTACGGGGACCGCCTCGGTCGAATCGAGCGAAGGTGAGGACGAGTCCAGCGCAGCGATCGGGACGAGCTTGGGGGGCTCAGTGAGCGACGCTACGGCGGCCCCCGATCCATCCACCACGTCCGGCGCGACGACGATGGACGCATCGGCTGGGGCGACCTCCGATTCGTCGACCGGTCCGGGGGCGCCGGTGGTCCCTGGCGGAGTTTTCCTCTTCGTGGACGGGAGTGAAGGTGGCCCGGACTTGTACCCGACCGACCTCTACGAGCGCTTCGAAGAGGCATCGGTCGAGGTCGAGCTGGGCGAGACGCTGCCTGCCGATTTCGCGACTAGATTCGGCACCATGATGTACCTGAACCCTCTTGGCATGTTCGATCCCGCCGTCAACGCCGCTGCGTTGGAGCTCGTCGAACGCGGAGGGCGAGTGGTGTTGGTGATGGAACACTGCAAAAATGGCTGCTACGGCAGCGCCGCGGGACACAACGAGGTGCTCGCACTGCTGGGGAGCACCATGACGTTCTATGGAGACGGCGGCGGTGCATTGGAGTCGGTCTCGCTCGAGATCGACCCCGCACCGCCCCTCACCGAGGGCGTGGACGAGCTGGTCATCTACTATTCAGGCAGTGTCGACGTCGGAGCGGCTGACCGCGTTGGAACAGTACCCGATGGGGACACGGTCATTGCACGAGAACACCTTGGCTGGGGCGAGGTCGTATGCATCGCCGACGGCTCCATGTTCGGCTACGTGACCGACGCGGGGGACAACCCACAGTTCGCACTGAATCTCGCTGTCCACTAGGGGCCGTCCCCAATTCGATGAAACGGCCATAGCGGCGCCCCCAGAGCCCAT
>CAYGTG010000115.1:0-13078 GCA_964352485.1 uncultured Nannocystaceae bacterium
AAAGCCAAAGACCTGCCGATTGTGCAGGTCGTCGCGCCGCTGCGTGGTGACCCGGTGGACGTTCAGGAAGCCGCGTTCGTCGGCCTGGGCAAGGCCGTGAACTCACCGTCGATCGACGGCCTTCCCACCGCCGAAGCCAAGGCCAAGATGATCGCCCACCTGCTCGAGCACGACATCGGTGTCGGGACGATCAACTACAAGCTGCGAGACTGGCTGTTCAGCCGTCAGCGATACTGGGGCGAGCCCTTTCCCTTGGCCTACGCCGAGGATGGCACCGTCTCCCCGATCGCCGAGTCGGACCTTCCGGTCGAGCTTCCCAAGGTCCCCGACTACGATCCCTCCGAAGACGGCGAGGCTCCGCTGGCCCGGGCCGAGCAGTGGCGAGAGCTTCCCGGCGGCCTCAAGCGCGAGGTCAACACCATGCCGCAGTGGGCCGGAAGCTGCTGGTACTACCTGCGCTTCGCCGACCCGCAGAATGCAGACGTTCCGTGGGCGGAGGACATCGAGCGCTACTGGCTGCCGGTCGATCTGTACGTTGGCGGGGTCGAGCACGCCGCGACTCACCTCCTGTACTCCAGGTTTTGGCACAAGGTCTTGTTCGACCTCGGCAAGGTGCACACCCGCGAGCCGTTCAAGCGCCTGTTCAACCAGGGCATGATCCTGGGTGCGACCTTCGTGCCGCCGGACAAGCGTCGCGATGAGGAGGGCAAGAAGGTCGCGTTCTTGCCCGATCAGGTCGACACCTCTGAGGATGCCCAGGGCAACGACGTCTACACGGTCAAGGCGACCGGCGAGAAGGTCGAGATCCACTGGGACAAGATGTCCAAGTCCAAGGGCAATGTGGTCAACCCCGACGAGGTCGTGGCGGAGTATGGTGCCGACGCGATTCGGGTGTACGAGATGTTCATGGGCCCGCTCGAGCAGAGCGCGCCGTGGCAGACCACAGGCCTCGCCGGCACCTATCGCTTTCTTCAGCGGGTGCATCGGCTGATCTGGGATGAGGACGGCAACGTCCGCGAGCTGCCCGCCGGGGAGGGCTCGCCGCGCCAGCGCAAGCTGCTGCACACGACCATCGCCGAGGTGACCGAGCGGACCGACCGCATGGGCTTCAACACCGCGATCGCCTCCATGATGGTCTTCGTGCGCGATGTGCAAACCGCCGACGAGCCGCTTGGCAAGGCCGCGGCCGAGCAGTTCAGCCTCCTTCTGGCTCCGTATGCGCCGCACCTGGCCGAAGAGATCTGGAGCGCCCTGGGCCATGCCGAGACGTTGTCCTACGAGCCATGGCCGGCGGCCGACGAGGCGCTGTTGGTCGACGACAGCTTCATGCTCGTGCTCCAGGTGGGCGGCAAACGCCGCGGGGAGCTGCAGGCGCCCAAATCGGCCTCGAAGGCCGAACTCGAGGCGTTGGCCCGGGATTCGGAGGTCGTTCAGAAGTGGCTGGGCGGCCAAGAGCCCAAGCGCGTGATCGTCGTGCCGGGGCGACTCGTCAACTTCGTTGTCTAGCCCCGCGGACCGCCGGTCGAGGGCCGGGGGCCGCGTCTTCGGGCTGCACCGGTGTTTGCGCAGTTCTCTGTGGACGGTGCGGCCGCGAGGGTTCGTGGTAGCCTGTGCCGTCGGTCGGCGGGCATTCTTCGCTCGACCGGGCCCGTCTCCGGGGGGAGCGGGCGCCACCGATTGGATCACGAGGGAACGAACTGTCATGAATCGACTTGAGACTCTGGCTTGGGTAGGCGCGCTTTTGTTCGCGGCGACATCTTGTGGCGACGAAGGGGGCGGTGACGATGAGTCCAGCGCAACGCTTCCGACCACGCTGACCGCGACCATCACCGACAGCGGTACCGACAGCATGACCGGTCCCGAGGACGACGACTCTGGGGACGAGACGGGCGAGAAGCTCGACGTCGGGGGAAGCGGAAGCGGTCCTGGCGGAGGTTGCGGCGGAAGTGACCTCGGCTGCACCGACAAGATCGACCTGCTGTTCGTGATCGACAACAGCGGCACGATGGCCGTTGAGCAGGAGAACCTGGCGCGGAACTTCCCGCTGCTCGTTCAGCAGCTCGAGGGCCTCGAAGACTCCATGGGCAACCCGGTCAACCCGGATGTCCAGATCATGGTGACGAACACGGACTTCGGAAACCCGCTGTGCACGGCATTCGAGCCCGAGGGCTACGACCCCTCGCGCGGCGCTCCGATCACGACGCCCTGCACGGACCGCATCGCAGATTTCACGGGTCTGGGGAACAACCCGGACACGGTCCCCGAGGCGTGCACGAGCAGCTGTAGCTCCGGTGCTGCACCCGAGGGGGACCCGTTTGTGGCGTTCAGCAACGGGATGGACAACATCCCCGACACGATCGTCGAAGCGGACATCAACGGCGACGGCACGCCCGACAGTCCGGTGGCGCAAGCGCTGGGCTGCTTGGGTCCCCAGGGCATCAACGGGTGCGGCTACGAGTCTCCCCTGGAAAACATGCTGCAGGCGCTCAACCCAGCGGCGGAGTGGAACCAGGGGTCGCGCCCGTTCCTTCGTCCCGACGCCCTGCTCGCGGTCGCGGTCATCACCGACGAGGCGGACTGCTCGGTGCAGAACTACGACATCATGACCGACGCGAACTATCAGGAGGTCGAGCCGGGTTCCGGCATGCCCGAGTCCTCCTCGGCGATCTGCTGGAACGCAGGCGTCAGCTGTCAGGGTCCCGACGCCAGCGGCATCTACTCAGACTGCGTTTCGTCGGCCGCAGAAGGCACGCTGCAGCCGATCTCGCGCTACACGAACTACTTGATCAACACCCTGCGTGAGGACGGCAAGAAAGAGGTCGTCATGCTCGGGATCTTGGGCGTTCCCGAGGTGACTCAGCACAACCCCGAGGCTCCCTTCGAGCCGATCGCTGGCGGCGTGTTCGATCTGGAGTACCGCAACTGGCGCGACGGTGAGTACACCGGCGTGGCGGGCGGCGGGGACATCCTCCCCGACGAGTTCGCGACGGGCACGACCGCTGCGGACAAGCAGTTCGACTTTGGGGTGGGCCCTGGCTGCACCGGCGGCAGCGTCGCCACCGGCTTCACCGGCCAGGCGATTCCTCCGGTGCGCATCAAAGAGGTCTGCGAGTCGCTCAACATCGACAACGGGGACGGGACGGTCGACGTTCGCTGCTGTATCGAGTCGATCTGCGACGACGACTTCTCGGCCGCCATTCAGTGCCTGGCGGGCATCATCGGCGAGGCCATCGTCGTTCCGGGCTGAGTTCGCCGATCCGACGGCTCTGCGGAGCCCGGATTTGGCTCTTGGTCGACAAAGCCTCCGCGTTCTCGCGGGGGCTTTCCTCGTTTTGATTCGTGCCAACCGTGTTGCAGCGCGGAGCGCGACCCAACTCACAGCGTGGTCTCTTCTGGCCCACACCAGCGGTTGCGAGCAGAGTGCGCGTTTGACAGACTCGCACTACGTCGAGTGCCGCGGGGGGTGGTACTCGGGGTCGACCTCACGGTCAGTAGCGGAGCAAACATGATGAAGCATAAAACACTCGGCGTACTCGTATCGGCGATGATGATCAGCGTCGGCGCGTGCGAAGAGGCTCGCCAAGACGAGGACCTTGAAACCGACTCGATCGGTACCGCCACCGACGGCAACGCCAGTGGCCCGACCACCGGCGCCGACGCCAGCGGGGCCGACTCCACCGGGGAAGAGAAGCTCGACATCGGGAACGCGACCACCGGCATGCTGCCCGGGTGCGTCGGCGATGGTACCTGCAACGAAATCGATCTCCTGTTCGTCATCGACAACAGCGGCACGATGGGAGAGGAGCAGCTCAACCTGGCCGCGAACTTCCCGTTGCTGGTCGAGAAGCTCGAGAACATCGAGGACGGCGAGGGCAACCGCGTGAACCCGAGCGTCAACATCATGGTGACGACGTCGGACATGGGGCATCCACTGTGTACGCCCTTCCAGAAGGCCGACTACACGCCACGCCAGGGCGCACCGGTCTACCAGGGCTGCAACGCGCGCATCAATCGGTTCACGGGCCTGGAGATGGAAGACCCGACGGTCATCACCGAGGCGTGCACCCAGAACTGCCCCGCCGACGTGGCGCCGGGCCAGCCGTTCATCCACTTCGATGTGGCTGGCACCAATGTGCCGAACGATGACGTGGGCGCAGCGCTGAGCTGCATCGGTCCTCAGGGCATCGACGGGTGCGGCTACGAGGCTCCGCTGGAGTCGATGCTGCAGGCGATCAACGGGGACGCATGCTGGAACAACCCGGAGCAGGACCGCTGCGACGAGAGCGAGGAGTGGCAGTCCCTCAAGAAGGGCTTCCTGCGCGACGACGCCGTTCTCGCGGTCGTGATCATCACCGACGAGTCCGACTGCTCGGTGACGCCTCCGGGCGGCTTCAGCTACTTCACCTCCGATGACTCGTACTGGGCGACCAACCCTGAGACCGAGGGCAAGCAAGCCAGCTCCGCGGTCTGTTGGAACGCCGGCGTGCAGTGCGAAGACACCGACGATGACGGGATCTATGAGTCGTGCTCCGCCGACTCCAGCGCCGGCGCACTGCACTCTGTCGACCGCTATGTCTCGTACCTCACCTGGCTCCGCGAGGAACGGGAGAAAGAGGTCATCATGCTGGGCATCCTGGGTGTTCCGCCCGTGACGGCGCACAACCCTGATCCTCCGTTTCAGCCGACCGCAGGCGGCCTCATGGATTTGGAGTATCGGGATTGGGTCGACGGCGAGTTTGACGGAACGGCCGCCGGCGGCGACATCTTGCCGGACGAGTGGGCCAACGGCGTGACCGCGGACACCAAGCGCTTCCAGTTTGGGGACGTGGGTCCGGGCTGCACCGGCACCGACGCCGACGGCAACTTCACGGGCCAGGCGATTCCTCCGGTTCGGGTCCGCGAGGTCTGCGAGAGCCTGAACTTCACCGACGAAGAGGGGGTTGAGCAGATTCGCTGCTGCGTCGAGTCGATCTGCTCGACCGACTTCTCCCCGGCGATCGAGTGTCTCACCGGCATCATTCAGGAAACCATCGGCCCCGCCGGCTGAGCCTTCGCCAACAGCGCTCAAGAACGCAAGAAGCCGCCGAGTCTCGAGGGACCGGCGGCTTTTTCTTGATTGCGCTGCCTACAATGGCGGCCGCGCACTGGAGACCCCGCTCGCTCAGTTGTGCTTGCGGAGGTAGCCACCACCGTTGCGGGTGATCTTGACCCGACGCTTGGTGGCGCTGCCCTCGATGTGGATGTAGCCCTTGGTCCGCAGGTGTCGGACGATGATCCGCAGCTGGTCCGAAGTGAGCTCGGTGGCAGACACCAGCTCGGACTCCTTGAGCGGGCCCTGCGAGGAGAGCGAGCGCAGGACTCGGAGATCTCCGTCGGGCACGTCGGCGCGCCGTCGGATGACCTTGGAGCCCGCGTCGAGCTCCATGGCCGGGATGCCGTCCGCGTCCACCTTGGGGCCGGGCTTGCTGGTCTTGCTGGTTTTGGCCGAGGCCTTGGGCTTCTTCTTCGCGGCCTCGATCAGCTCACGAACGGTGAAGATCTCGAGGACGGGCGCGATGGCGGGGTTCCCTCGCGCAGCCTGGACGAGCTCGCCCAGGGTCGCGTGGTCGGGCAGCGAGTCGATGACCTTGCGCAGCACATCACGGAGTGATTCGGCCCAGGCATCGTCTGCAGCAGGTTCCTCGGACCCGGCGGCGACGGAATCCTCGCTTTGGGGGACCGCCTCGGGGGTTCCGGGCTCCTCAAACGCTCCGTCCGTGGTGGCCGTGGATGTACTTGCTCGTGAGCGACCCATCATCTTCGTCGGTCTTCGTCGGTCTTCGTCGGTTTGGCGCATCCCACGGGACACCCCTGTTGCTGGCGAGTTCGCTGGCGAGTTCGCTGGCGAGCCCACGTGCGGGGGCTCCTATGGCGAGACTCCCAGCGCGCGGCTTGCTCCGCCGAGACGGAACAGATCGCGTAAGCATGGTGCTTGGGGCCTGCGCGACTGTCAAGCGAGGTCCCTGTGGACTTGACAGGGATCTCGGGGGACGAGACGAACGGGTCGTGACGGTGCACCGAGTCGAGATTCGATCGACGCAGCGGGCGGGCGACGCCCTGGCCGCGCAGACCCGAGCGCGGCTCCAAAGCTGGTTGGCGGTGGAGCCCAGCCGGGTGCAGACCCGGCGCGTCTACCACTTGGACCTTGGCCTCTCCCAGGACGAGGCCAAGCGCGTCTGTGCGGCGCTGTCCGACCCCGTCGGCGAGGACGGATCCCTGGCGCTGCTCGATGATGAGGGTGCACAGGTGTGGGCGGCGGTCTCGTTCAAGCCGGGGGTGACCGACACCGTCGGCGCGAGCGTGAAGCGGGCTGCCGAGGATTGCGTAGGCCGTGCGCTTCAGGGGCACGCATACGCCTCGATGCTCTATCTGTTTTGGGGGGTCGACGCGAAGACGATCGAGGCCGCGGCACCCAAGGTGCTGTGCAATCCCGTCATCGAAACAGTGAGGGTCTCCTCGGTCGCTCGAGCGCTGGACCGGACCATTCCCAAGGCTGGAAGCGATACCGCTCCGACGGTCGCCGACGTTCGGCTGCGTGAGGCCGACGACGACACCCTCCTGGCCATCTCGCGCGAGGGCATGCTCGCACTCAGCCTCGCGGAGATGCAGGCCATCGCGGCACACTTTCGTGGCCTGGGTCGCGACCCCACCGACGCCGAGTTGGAGTGTCTGGCCCAGACGTGGAGCGAGCACTGCAAGCACAAGATCTTTGCGTCCCCCATCGACTTCATCGAGGAAGATGGCTCGTGCACCCGCATCGAGGACGGGCTGTTCCGGCACTACATTCGCGGTGCCACCGAGACCATCGCAGCGGTCCGGCGCGAGCAGTGCGTGGACGGGGACGCCGGTGATTTCTTGGTCTCGGTATTTCACGACAACGCGGGGGTCGTTCGCTTCAGCGAGGAGGACCATCTGGTCTACAAGGTCGAGACCCACAACTCCCCCTCCGCCCTCGACCCCTACGGCGGCGCGATGACCGGCATCGTGGGCGTCAACCGAGATAGCTTTGGCACCGGGCGCGGCGCAGACCTGTTGACGAACGTCTGGGGGTATTGCTTCGCGCGACCCGACTACGACGGTTCGATTCCCAGCGGGCTGATGCATCCTCGCCGGATCCGAGATGGGGTTCACCGCGGAGTCATCGATGGTGGAAACCAGTCGGGTGTCCCCTACAGCCGCGGCTTCGAGTTGTTCGACGACCGCTACCTGGGCAAGCCGTTGGTGTACTGCGGCACGGTGGCCGTCATGCCCGCGGTCTGTGCAGGCATTCCCACGCACGAAAAACCGGTTCAGGTCGGCGACGCCATCCTCATGGTGGGCGGGCGGATCGGGAAGGATGGCATCCACGGAGCCACGTTCAGCTCTGCGCAGCTCGACGAGAATGCGCCCGTGCAAGCGGTCCAGATCGGCGACCCGATCACGCAGCGCATGATGTTCGACATGCTGGCAGAGGCTCGGGACGCTGGCCTGATGTCTGGCATGACCGACAACGGCGCTGGCGGCCTGTCGAGTTCGATCGGCGAGATGGCCGAGTTCACCGGTGGTGCCCGCATCGACCTGCAGCGGGCACCCCTGAAATACCCGGGCCTGGCCCCGTGGGAGATTCTGATCTCCGAGGCCCAGGAGCGGATGTCGATCGCGGTGCCGCCGGAGCATCTCGAGGCGTTCCTCGCCCTGGCCAAGCGCCGAGACGTCGAGGCGACGGTGCTGGGCGAGTTCACCGACGATGGTCGGTTCACGGTGTGCTACGGCGAAACATCGGTGGTCGACCTGGACCTCCAGTTCCTTCACGAAGGCTGGCCCAAAGCGGTGCTCCGGGCGGAGCTCGACGCGGTCGATGTGCAGCAGGCCGACGACTTGCCGACCGGCTGGCGTGAGCAGAGCATGCTGGGGCAGCACCTCGACGCACTTCTGGCCTCGGCCGAGTTCGTCAGCGGCGAGAGCTTGGGCCGCGGCTACGACCACGAGGTGAAGGGGCTCTCGGTGATCAAACCGTGGATCGGACGGCATCGTGACGTCCCGTCCACCGCGAGCGTCATGCGGGCCCGACATGGACGCCTCGAAGGGGTCGTGTTGGGGGAGGGCATCGCACCGTTCTTCTCGCAGGACGACGCGGAGGCCATGGCGAAGGCCTGTGTCGACGAGGGCGTGCGGCGGGTGCTGTGTGCAGGCGCTCGGCTGGATCGGATGGCTGCCCTGGACAACTTTTGCTGGCCCGACCCGGTCCTCAGCGACAAGACACCGGACGGAGAGCACAAGCTCGCGCAGCTGGTGATGTGTTGTCGGGGCCTTCGGGACGCATGCGAGGCCTATGGCGTGCCGCTGATCAGCGGCAAGGACTCCATGAAGAACGACGCTGTTCTCGATGGCGTTAAGATCTCCATTCCGCCCACGCTGCTGGTCAGCGTCATGGGTCAGATGACCGATGTTCGCAAGGCGTTGACCCTGCAGCCTCGCGCGTCGGGCGATGTGCTTTGGCTGCTCGGGATGACCCACGCCGAGCTCGGCGGGAGCGCGGCGGAGCGCCTCGGCGGGTGCTTCAGCGGCCCGGTGCCGCAGAGCGAGGTGGAGTCCTTTGCGCAGAGCTACGCCGCATTCGCGTCGATTCGCGACGCGGGCCTCGTGCGCAGCGCGGACGTGTGTGCACGCGGCGGCCTCGCGCTGGCGCTGGCTCGGGCAGTGCTCGCCAGCGATCACGGCCTGCGGGTCAAGCTCCCCCGCCTCGAGTCGCTGGGCCCGTACGGGTGGCTGTTCTCCGAATCGACGGGGCGCATCCTGTTCACGAGCACGCCGGAAGATGCGCAGGCCGTCGAGAAGGCCCTGGGAGCCCACGGGTTGCTGCGTTTGGGCGATGTTGGCCCCCGCGATGCCGCGTTGCGTGTCGTGTACGGCGACGACGTTGTGATCGAACGATCTCCAGCGCAGCTGCGGCGCCACTATCGCTGCGCCGACTGACGGGTAGACTGCCGCCCATGCGCGCGCGGCATGTTCGCAACTCAATGCTCGGACTCTCCTTGGCGCTCGGATGCGCGGAGGCACCGCAGTCCGAGCCTATGGGGCAGGCGGCGACGGCGACCGCCGTGCCGCCGGCGGTGCCCGTCGCGGACGCGCCGCCGACCGAGGCTGGTGCGGCAATCGAGCTGCCTTCGACCTACGAGGAGCCGGCGAAAGATGTGGTCGAACTCGTCGATGCTCCGACCACGCCAAGCGTCACGGTGAGCCCGACCGGGGATCGCGTCTTGCTTGCGAGCTACGACGCGCTGCCGAGCATCGAAGATGTTGCCGCTCCGTTCGAGCGTTTGGCCGGACTGCGGATTGACGCTCAGCGCTCGGCAGAGCGACGGACCCGGATGTACGAGGGGCTCCAACTCGTGGACGTGGCCTCGGGCGAGACCACCACGGTCGAGTTGCCCGAAGGGATCCGCATGGGTCCGCCGAGCTGGTCGCCCGACGGCAAGCACATTGCGTTCACGCGTTGGGACGACGATGGGCTCCGGTTGTGGGTTGTGGAGACCGAAACTGCGAGCGCATCACAGCTCACGGACGTCCGCATCAACGACATCCTCACCCAGGGATTCGCCTGGTTGCCCGGTGGAGGGGGTCTGGTGTTGCTCACGGTGCCTGCCGATGCCGGGGATCCTCCTGCGCGACCGCGCCGGCCGGTGGGGCCTGGTGTGTCGGACACCGCTGGCGAGAAGGCGACGAACCGGACGTATCAAGACTTGCTGCACAACCCGTACGACGAGGCGTTGTTCGAGCACGCCGTCACCGTTCAGATGATGGAGGTCGAGCTCGGCGATGGCGCTCCGCGAGCGGTCGGCACCCCCAGCATGGTGGCCTCGGTCGATCCGGCCCCCAGCGGGGACTACCTGCTCGTCGAGCATCTGCGGCGCCCGTTTTCCTATGCGGTGCCCTACTACCGCTTCCCGCTTCGCTGCGAGGTATGGGATCGCAGTGCGAAGGTTGTGCGGACGGTGGCCGACTTGGAGCTCGCCGAGGAAATCCCGATCGGGGGCGTTCGTCAGGGCCCTCGCCGCGTGCAGTGGCATCCGCAGCAGCCACACACGCTCCTGTGGGTCGAGGCCCTCGACGAGGGCGATCCGAAGAAGGACGCCGAGCACCGCGACCGCTTGATGCAGCACGCGGCCCCCTTCGCCGACGTTCCGACGATCTTGGTGAAGGTGGAGCACCGGCTCTCGGAGGTCTCGTGGACCCAAAACCCCGACCAGTTCCTCGTCACCGACTATGACCGCGACCGCCGCTGGACCCGAACCACGGTGCACGACGCGGCCGGCCAGCGAACGCTTGTCGACCGGTCGGTTCGCGATGCCTACGCAGATCCCGGGCGCCCGGTCTATGCCCTGCGCCCCGACGGCACCTACGTGATCCCAGTCGAGGACGGCCACATCTCGATGTCGGGCAACGGGGCGACTCCGGACGGTTATCGACCATTTTTGCAGCGGATGTCTTTGGAGGACGGGGAGACCCAACGGGTTTTCGAGTCGGGGGAGGGCGAGTACGCGTCCTTCGTCGAGTTCTCGGCGAGCGGTGAGCTGTTGGTGTGGAGGGAGTCCAAGACCTCTCCACCAAACCTGTACGCGCAGGACACAAGCGGCGATCGGCGCCCGCTGACCGACTTCGCGGACCCGCACCCGCAGCTCACCGGGATCGACAAACGGATCCTCAAATACAAGCGGAAGGACGGCGTGGAGCTCTCGGGCACGCTGTATCTCCCCGTTGGATATCGCGAAGGGGAGCGCCTGCCGCTGGTGGTCTGGGCCTACCCGATCGAGTTTAATGACAAAGACACCGCGGGACAGGTCCGCGCCTCGGACAACCGCTTCACGCGGCTGCGCAGCACCTCGCCCCTGATGTTCTTGACCCAGGGCTATGCGGTGCTCGACGGGGCCGCGATGCCGGTCGTTGGCGACCCCGAGACGATGAATGATGCCTTCCTCGAGCAGATCGTCGACTCGGCGGCGGCGGCGATCGATGCGGTCGTCGAACTCGGTGTCGCCGACCGCAGTCGGGTGGGGGTGGCAGGTCACAGCTACGGCGCATTCATGACGGCGAACCTGCTGGCCAACAGTGACCTGTTCCGAGCAGGCATTGCGCGTTCCGGGGCCTACAACCGCACGCTGACGCCGTTTGGATTTCAGAGCGAGCGCCGTACGCTGTGGGAGGCTCCGCAGGCGTACATGAAGGTGTCGCCCTTGTTCTCAGCCCACCGCCTCAACGAGCCCATCCTGCTGATTCACGGCGAAGACGATGCCAACGCCGGAACGTACCCGCTCCAGTCCAAGCGCTTGTTCCACGCGCTCAAGGGCAATGGCGGCACGGCGCGGCTGGTGATGCTGCCGCATGAATCCCACGGCTACCGGTCGCGCGAGTCGGTGCTGCATGTGCTCGCGGAGTCGTTCCGCTGGTTCGACACGCACGTCAAGAACGCGAAGCCGGTCGAGGACGTGACGCCGGCGGGCTAGGCTGTCCGCGCCCGACGACTCGGACTGAATCATGCGGTATGTCGGGCGGCACCCACCACGGCACGTGCCAGCCGACCGTCTTCGGTCTTGGAGAACGCCCGATGCTCGAGCCAGGCGGTGATGTCCTTTTGGGCGGGGTGCTCGGGATGAACCTGATTGTAGAGATAGTTCAGGCCACGAGCGCGCGCCTCATGCTCGAGGTGTTCGATGATGAACGATCCGATGCCTTGGCGTTGGGCCTCGGGTTCGACGACCAGGAGAATCTCCGCGTCTCCCCAGGTCACGTCCATCCGGCCATACCCAACGCACCGGCCCTCGTGTTCCACTCGCCACCAGTCGTCGGCAAGCACGTCGCCCGTCGCGTGCGAGGCCAGCTTGGCCGGGAGCGTACCCGCGGGAGCACCCCCGACGATGCGTGCTTTGTCGGCGTCCCAATGGGCGACCGACTCGTGGATCCAGCGAAAGTCTTGTCGATTTTTTTGTGAGGAATCGCCCATGGGGTGCCTGTGCGCGTGAGGATACCCGCGATCTTCAGCAACGCAAGGACTCTCTTAGCCTTCGACGGCTGAAAAACCGCTCAGTTGGCGCGCGCTCAGCGGGACAACGTAGCTGGAGGTTGGCGTCGCGGGCGTATCGGCATTGTTGTCGCACGCGAGCATCGGCTCGGGGTTGGGCTGGGGTCCACAGTTGCCGTCTTCGCACGCGTCGCCCCGGTCCTGGCTCACACTCGGTCCGGTAAGTCCGCGCGAGAACTCCGGGTCGTCGAACTCAACGGCGTCCTCTCCAGCCCCGGAGCTGAAGTTGAAGCCCGACACCGAGTCGACCGTGAGCTGGAAGCTGATCTGAAAGCTTGCCCCTTGGTCGGCGTACCAGGTGTCGGAATCGGCGTCGTAGAAGCGCGGGTCGCAAGACTCGGTCGGGGGCTCGTGCACGAAGAACGTCACCTCGGCGACCTCCACGCCATCGACGATCTCCGCTTGATCGCCAGTGTTGTCGACCACGCCGCGGATCACGATGCGTGGGGCTCGAATCGGCCGTGCGTTGGCTGAGAACGGACGGGTCTCTTCCAGCTCGACGGCGCCGGGGTAGGGCGTGAAGCGCCGGGTGCGCTCGATGTCACTGAGGGCGAGCCGCACGTAGTCCGGGTTGGTCCCGACTTCGCCCAGCGGCATCTTGGGCGCGCCGGCGGGGATGTTGAAGCCCTCGCTGGGCTCGGCGCGGTGGTTGTCGGTGAGCAGATACAGGCTCGAGTGGAACTCGTTGGTGCCGTCTTGCGGGTTGATCGCGCTGTCGTTGTGCGCACCGCTGATGAGCGCGACGAGGAACTGGTCTTCGCCCTCTGGAGGCAGGCCCCCCGCGGCGTTGGCTTGGTCGTCGATCCGATCGTTGGCCGAGACCGCGGGGGCGAAGACGAAGGGCTCCCCGGGATTGCCGGCCGCGACAGTGCACTGCGTCCCCGCACCGATGCAGGCTGGGAACTGGGCGACCGGTTTCGCGGTGTCTCCCCAGGTGCCTTCGCTGTCCGCCTCGTGGTTGCTCGTTCGGCCCACGTCCCA
>CAYGTG010000116.1:0-12958 GCA_964352485.1 uncultured Nannocystaceae bacterium
CCGCTGCCGTCACCCGGTGACGGCAGCGGCCGCGCGGACGGAGCGGGGGCGAGGTCAGTGGTGTCGTATCCAGCGGCAGCCGGGACCGGCGGGCGCTCGGGCTGGGCGTCCGCCATGGCGACTGCCAGCGTGGCGGCCCGCTCTTGCACCGGGGCGCTGACAGCCTTTGACTCGCCGTAGGCCGCCGCGTGGGCCCGCAGGTAGCGGCGCAGCGCGATTTGGCCCTCGACGAGGTGCGAGGGCTCCTTCTCGCCCTGCGCGTTGATCTGGCGCTCAAAGGCCTCGATTCGGGCGTCAACCGCGTTGCAGATCATGGCCTCTCGCCCCGAGGCCGTCGCATCGGACTCGGGCGTTTGGGCGAGCAGGGCTTCCCACACCTCGGCCGCACCGACATAGTCGCCCCCCTCGAGCAGCTCCTGAGCCTGCGAGTAGCGGTCGGGCACCGCACCCTCCGAGGGCGGGGCGGCCCGGGCGGAAGGCACGAGGAGAGTGGAGACCAGGGCACAAACAAGCACCCGCACACGAGATGTGCTCATGGGGGCAGCTTGCTGCGAGGCTCATCCCGCGTCAAAAAGGATCGCGGCCTAGGGACAGGTCAACCGGGAGGCGGGTCGTCGGCCTCGACTTCGACCCTGATCTGCCGTTCGTGCCGTCCTGGCCCCTCGTGGGCCTGGATCTGGACCTCGACCCGGCTCGGTGGCGGCAGGCCCTGCGCCGCGAACTCGGCCAGGATGCGGGTGCGAGCCTGCTCCGCGCTTTCCCCGTCGAGTACCCATCCGAGGGTCCGATGCGAGAGCATGCCGCCCAGCGTTCCGTGCACGGTCTCGTCCAGGGCATCCACGTTGATGTCCGTAGGAGCCAGGGCATCGAAATGCTCGAGCAGCGAGACCTCGATTGCGTCCGGATCTGCCGATCCCACGACATCCAGCACCACGTCGAACTGCATCCGCTCCGCGCTTCCATCGTCGCGCTGCACGACCGACTTCGAGGCCGAGATACGCAGCTCTTCGACGCCGTCGAAGCGGGTTCGGATGTGTTCGGACAGCGCACGTGGATCGAAGGCACCGTCATCGATGCTGAACGCGAGCCGATGGCCGAAATCCATCGAGTATTCGGTTGGGATCGCGCACGCGCCCGCAAACGCCAGGCCCGCGAGCCCGCCGAGCAGCATGCGTCGTCTCCAGGGGGAGGGACGCGCAGGAGGCAGCTTCTGGAGCAGGGCGTGCTCGAGCGCATCGCGAACCTGCGGGTCCGCGGCGGGCGGTGCCGGGTAGAGCTCGGCGAGTCGGTCACGAATGCGCATGGGCGGCCTGTTCTTCCTGGGTGGGGTGTTCGAGTCGTTGTTTGATCGCCCGCAGGGCTCGCGAAAATCGTTGTTTGGCGGCGGACTCGCTCATCTCCAGGACGGCGGCAATCTCGGCCACGGTCAGACCCTCGCCGTACCGAAGCGCGAACATCTCGCGGGTGGTGGGAGAGTGCTCGGCCAGCGCGTCGCGGACCTGCTGCAGGCGGGGATCAGACTCACCCGCGTCGGGGGCAAAGCGCCCGTCGGCGAGCCAGTGTTCGACGTCTTCGAGCGGCGCGATTTCCTGGCGGCCCGCGCGGCGGATGTGATCGATCAGGGCATTGCGCGCGATGGTCAACACCCACCCGCGGACGCCACCTTTGGACGCGTCGTAGCGCCCGATGCGATCGACAAAACGATGAAGTGTGTCCGCGGTCAGGTCTTCGGCGTCGGCACGCACGCGAACGCGCGCGGCCAGGTAGCCGTAGACCAGGGGGTGCAGCATGGAGAACAAGACCGAGAAGGCCTTGGGGTCTCCACGCTGGGCTCGCCGCACCGCCTGGGCGAGGCGGAAGCGCTGAAGGTGGCCGATGGCCATCGCGCTACTCGGACTGTGCCTCGTGCTGCTCGACGCGAACCCGGACACGCCGCTCGCCGTCCTCGTCGATCACATCGACGTGGATGTCGCCTTCGACCCCGTCGGCGCGGAGCTTGTTGATGACCTCGGCCTTGACCTCTTCGGGCGGCAGGTCCTTGTCGGCCGCAATGGCGACGCCTTCCGCGCCTGTGGGGCCCAGAGGAACCGGAGCGTCTTCGATCGAGACCGAGGCGTCGCCCAGTCCGTCGAAGTCAGCGACGGCAGCCTGCAGCTCCTGGGCGTTGGGCATGTCGAACCCGCCGAGGGTGAGTCGCGCCCGCGTTGGACCGTCGCCGCTTTGCTCGATCGCGAGTTCCACGGAGTGAATCTCGGCCAATCCTTCGAGGTGCTTGGCCAACGATTGGATCGTGCTCGCGTCGAGGTCGCCTTCGAGCGTCACCGCGCGGGCTTCGGCATCGCCGGGGTTGGACTGGGATTGGGCCGCTCGGGGCTCTTGGGCGGTGTCGTTGGAGGTGGCGCAGCCGAAGCAGAGCGCGGCGAGCAGGGCACACAAGGGGAGTCGTGCAGTCATGTCGGCATCTCCTACGGGCGCCTGCCCCAAAGGGTGACATGCGCCCCGAGAAAAAAGCTCGGGACGCGTCCTGGCTCTCGCAGCGTCCTACTTGCAGCCGCTGAGCTCGGGGAACGAGCACGTTCCGCCAGCGCAGGTGTTCTCGATGGAGCCGGTTCGGAAGAAGGTATCCATCTGCTCCCGCGCCTCGTCGAGCTGGCGCACTTCCCCGTGGGGGTCTTCGCAGGCCCGCTGCGGAGTGTTGACGACCGGGTCGGCCGGCAACCCAAACTCATACTCGACGTAGGCCGAGCCGGCGATGGGCCCGGCCTCGGACTCGAGGCCCCAGATGTCGCGGATGCCAGTATCGAGGTGCGGAATGCCCAGCGAGCGCGACATGATGTGCGCACCGAAGTTGGTCACCTGGTGGTCTCCAACGGCCGCCCGAAGCAGGACTTCTTTGGGCTCGGTCCCGGGGAAGGTGTCGCTGAGCAGGTACGGCGCGTAGCCGGTGGGCTCGATGCGGTCCCACAGCATCTGCGCGTAGTTGAGCAGCATCATGTGGTCGCGCGAATCAGGGTAGCTCGCGCGCATGATGTCAAAGAAGATGTCGAAGTCTACGCTGCGGCTGAGCAATACGTTGTAGGGCATGCCCGGGACGCCGAAGGTCCCGCGCTGAATGTCGGTCGACAGCGCCATGTACGTAGGCCCGTAGATGCCGCCTTGGCTGATGCCAAGGTAGTGGCCCGCGCTGTTGTCGATCAGCGCGCCATAGGTCGGGTCGTCGGCGAACGTGGTGAGCATCATGCGCATCGCGACCAGCGAGTTGACCATTCCCTGCTGCTGGCGATCGATGACCTGCTTGAACTGGTCGAACGATCCGTTGCCCAACATGGCGCCGATGAAGAGCTCATCATCCTCGGAGAAGCCGATGAACGTGACGCCGAATAGCGCGTAGCCGTAGTCGTTGATGAACTCGCGGAAGTGGCCGCTCTCGATCTGAGACTTGCTCCCCAACAAGCCGTGCCCGTACTGAAGCGGACGAACCGGGGTGGTCGCCGCCGAGGTCGGAATGAGAATCTCGACCTCGAACATCGCCGTCCCGGTGGGCTCGGGCATGCCGTCGTCGCCGAACTGCAGCGTCGACAGCGGCGCAACCTGGTCGAGGTACATCGGCACCTCCAAGTCGAGGAAGATGCGGTGGGCGATGAGGCCCTCCTTGTCCCACTCGTCGTCCACGCTTGTGATGGTGTAGTTGGGGCCATCCTTTCCGATACGTTCGAAGGCCTCATCCCGCATGTGGACCATCCATCCGGTGTTGTTCTCGCGGGAGGAGGTCGTGAAGTCCCATGCGAGCTGCAGGCTGTCGCGGTCGATGCCAGCGGCCGTGGTGTGGATGAAGATGTCGCCATACAGGGGGCGTCGGTCGTTGATGGTCGCGTCGTCGGAATCGCTGCGGTCGCGCAGGGCGGCGAAGCCATCCGTCGCGGTGATCGCGTTGCCGTCACCGTCTTGCAGATCGCGGATGGCGACGATGTAGCGCGATGCGTCGTTGAGCCGGATCGCCGGGCGGATCATGAACAGTCGTTGAGCGTCGTCGCTACCGGTCGCGTCGAGGTCGACCCAGTGCGGCACTCGCTCGCCCGTGGTGACATCGAGCAGAACCGTTGGCGAGTCGTCCTCAAGTGATCGAGGGATGGTCACCGCGGTCGCTACGTTGCTTGACGTCAACGAGTCTTGGGTGACGCCGGGGAAGTGGGCGCTGATCGCAATGCCCGGCGAGAAGCCGTCGAGCTGGTTCCACGGGGTTGGGTCCGCACTGGCGCCGGACGAGTCGGCGGGGAGCAGCTCTTCGGCCAGCGTGACCCGGCGGCCGGTGGTCGTGCCTTTGTCCTCGACCGTGTAGACGTTCGAGGGGAACGGAGCGGAGCAGTAGGTCGGGACCAGCGGATCGCAGCCGATGTTGGGCCACTCCTCCGCAGCCGGCTCGGGGCCCAAGCCGGTTGAGCTGCTGTCGGCCACGCTGGTGCTCGAACCGGTCGTGGAGTCCACCGTCGTGGTGCCGCTCATCGTCGTGTCGGCTGAGCTTGTCGATCCGCCCGAGCTGCTGCCAGCAGGGGCTCCGTCATCCCCGCATCCAGGCAGGAGCGAGACGAGTCCGGTCAAGACGAGCGCCGTGGCGCGTGGGATCAGGCATCCAAGTTCAAACCGCATTCAGGGAACATACAACACGGCACACAGGCGCGGATTTCCCCCACATAGGCCTGCTAAACGTCGTTCAGTCTGCTGGGCCGGTGATCTGCCCTTGCCGATACGCTGATTTAATGAAACATGAATCAGGTCTCAACTCTTGAGGAGCCAACCATGAACCGAAGCATTCTTGCCCTGATCCTGAGCGCAGCGGCCGCGGCCTGCAGTGGCTCCGGCACGTCCACGACCGACCGAGCCAGCGAAACCGACGGCGACGCGGTGACCAGCGGTCCGTCGAGTTCCTCGACAAACAGCGCCGCCACGGGCGAAACCTCCAGCGCGCCTGACACGGAGTCGGGACCGACGACCGACGACTCCGCGGGGACGACGGTCGCCGAGGGCGGTAGCGCCGAAGTCTCCACAGGCGAGCCGAGCGATACCGATACCGACCCCGAAGTGACCATCGTGGGTACTTGGCTTTCGGAAGGCAAGAACGTCGCTCCGATCTTGGTCGAGCTTGCCTCCGTCGAATCGATCACCGCCATCTTTGAGGACTCACCGTTCACGGTGCTGACCACGGATTCCGACGGTCAAGAGGTGGAACAGACCGGTGTGTACATCTTCGAGGACACGGACTTCGGTGAGATCAAGACGATCACACTGGAGCAGTCGACGCCTCAATCGATCACCGTCGAAGGTATCTTCGAGATCGACAACTCGACGAATCCTCCGACCATGCGTTACGAGGTCGTGCAGACCATACCAAGCGTCGGAGCGGAGGCTCCGACCGCCGAAGGCGGCTTCGGCTCGACCGGCTTGGGCAGCGACCTCACCCAAGTCTTCGTCTGGCAGCAAGGGTAGGGCGTTGCGATGCTCGGCGCAGTGGCACTCGCAGCGGCCTCGATGGTTGCACTTCCGCCTCCCGCTCCGGAGACACCGGCGCAGGAAAACATCGAAGTCCTCGGCCGGACCCGTCGACCCGATCGCCAACTGCAGTTCTTCGGCTTCTTCTTGACCCGCGCGGAGATGACCAATGTTGCCCCCGAGAACGACCTTTTCCGGGGGCAGGTCATCGGCCGGCTGTTCGGGCCCAACACCACCGGGACGTCGAAGAAGCGGTCGAGCTTTGTCGAGCAGCGCTTTCTTCCCATCTTCATCTATGAGCCGAGGCTCCTGAGTCGCCGAGCACGCCTACGAGCGTCCTTCGAGATCGACTGGACCTTCGGCGACTCATCCAACGCTACCGGAGCGAACTTCGGGGGCGGGTTCAATGCGGACCAAGTCAACCTACAGACGCAGAATCTGGAGATCGAGATCGATCTGCCAAGGCCGGGGTGGCACATCGACCTCGGTCTCCAGCGGCTGTACGACACCCCGTTCAATCCCTACACCACACCCGTGAGTACGCTGTTCAACACGGGCGAGCGATTGGCGATGTGGGGCTCCGACGCGGTTGGCGTGACGCTCTTTGGTCGCGAGGGCGATTGGTCGTTCAAGGCGGGTGCCTACCAGCTGTGGGAGAACCTGATTCAAGAAGACGACGACGTCTGGTTGCTCGAGGCCGCGACAGATCGCCACATCTTCAAGACCTGGCACGTGGGTGCGACCACGCGCTACCTGCGGGACAGTTCCAACGGAGAGGGCGGCGTGGGCATTCTTGGCCAGGGCCCCAACAGCCAGCTCGCCGACTACATGGGCACGTTTCGATTCGCGATCCCCGAGGATGTCGAGAACTGGCGGGCCCACTTCCTGTGGGCGGGTCTGAACACCGCGTACAACGTTGACTTCACCGCCGGGCGGTGGATGGCATCCGGCTTCGCCATCGGGAACTTCGGGAACGTCCAGACCGAACTCCCTGAGCAGCCGGATCAGTACGACAAGCTCACCAATGTTCTCGGTCTCGCCGCGAACGTTCGGGGCGGGTTTCGATACGGCCGAAGCACCCGCGACACCATCACCGCCGAGTTCGTCTACTCCTCAGGGGATGCGGATGCGCTCGAGGATGGAACGTACTCGGGGGTGGTCACCGGAAACACCTGGGGAGGCCCGGGGGCGGTGTTCGGTGGGACGGGAACATATCTGTTGTTTCCGCACACCAGCGTCGTCAACCGGTTCTACGCTGCCGTACTCGACCTTTCCAACGCTGGATTCGGCGTATCGGGAGGTGTGTTGAATCTCCGCTACGACATCATCCGCAACAAGCTGTCCGCCAAGCTGGGCGGTGGCATCGCACGCTCCAACGTGCAGCCTGTGGAGGGCGACAACTTCATCGGTGCCGAATACAACCTCAACGTGTCGTGGCGGATCATGCCGATGCTCGACCTCGATCTTCACGCCGCCTATCTCGATCTCGGCGGCTACTACGACTCGCCTGAGATCGTCGAGCCTGACGAAATGATGCAGGCGGTGCGACCGCTCGACCCGTGGACCACCTTTGTCACCCTCAAGTGGCTGATGTTTTGAGGAACACGCCGATGTCCCCGATCCTTCGATGTGTCGCGGTGCTGGCTTTGATGGTCGCGACAGGCGCGGCCACGGGCTGCAAACCCTCCCCGAAGCTCTCCTCGTTTTCTGAGCTCGACTACGGCCTCCCGGTCGAGACGATCGATGTCGAGGGCATGAACATCGCCTACGTCGACGTCGGCGAGGGTCCGCAGACGGTGGTCCTCATTCACGGGCTGGGCAGCTACATGCCCGCGTGGCGGCACAACGTCCCCGCACTGTCCAAGCACGCGCGAGTGATCGCGCTGGACTTGCCGGGCTATGGGCAGAGCGACAAGCCATTGGCGCCGTATTCGATGCGCTACTTTGTGGCGAAGATTCGCGGGCTGCTCCGCGTTCTCGACGTCGAGGACCCCGTGCTCATTGGGCATTCGATGGGAGGGCAGATCGCGATGACCTATGCGCTGGCGCACCCGCAAGAGGTCAGGGGCCTGGTCTTGGCGTCTCCGGCGGGACTGGAGAGGTTTGCGGATGGCGAAGCAAAGTGGCTCGCCAATGCGATCACTCCCGAGTTCACGTGTCTTGCCTCAGATGAGTCGATCTACGTGCGCCACAGGGGCAACTTTCACGACATGCCCAAGGACGCGGAGTTCATGGTCGCGGACCGCATCGCCATGAAGAGTGCTGCGGAGTTCAGCGACTACTGCGTGGCCGTGTCGCGCTCGGTGACCGGGATGCTAGACGGACCCGTCCACGAGCGCCTGGGCGAACTGACGGCACCGACGCTGGTCAGCTTTGGGCAGTACGACAACTTGATCCCGAACCCGTTTCTCCATGGCGGGAGCACGGTTCGACTGGCACGCCGCGAGGTCGCCCGAATCCCGGGCGCAACCCTGGTGGTGCTCCCCAAGGCCGGACACATGGCCCACTACGAGCAAGCGGATGCATGGAACGCGGCGGTGCTTCGGTTTATGCGGACGCTGCCGGCACCGTCGCCCGCCAAGTCGGCAAGCGAGGTGCAGCCGGAGAAGATCCCGAAAAGCAACCCGGATCCGCCCGCCAGCAGTCCTGCGACTGTTGTGAAAACCGATGCACCTGACCCCGCACAGCAGCCCAACGGGCTTGGCACGGAGGACGGGTCCGAACCATCAATGCGGACCGAGGAGACGGAAGAGAACGAGTAGACCGAGGACGAAGAGACTTGCCGGAGTGCGAGCCGGCAGCCATCATGCGCCTGCGCCGTGGCCGATCCTCAACATTCCGCACTCACCGTTCGCGGCCAGCGAACCCGCGCGAAGCTGTTGTGCGCGGCCGAGCGAGTCTTTGGTGAGATGGGATTTGAGCGGGCGTCGATCGTCGAGATCACGAAGGCCGCAGGCGTCGCGCAAGGGACGTTTTACGTCTACTTCGAGAGCAAGCAGAGTGTCTTCGCCCAACTCGTCGACGCGCTCGGCGAGTCCCTGCGTGAAGCCCTCGCAGCCGCGACGACGGGCCTCGACTCGCGCATGGCGGTGGAGGAGGCCGGATTCGATGCCTTTCTGGGGTTCATTCAGTCGCATCGGCACCTGTACAAGATCGTCCGCCAAGCGGAGTTCGTCGACGAAGAGCTCTACCGCCGGTACTACACTCGGCTTGCGGAGGGCACGGTTCGCTCGTTGACGTTGGCGATGGACGAAGGGGAGTTTGTCCCTCGAGACGCCGAAGCCATCGCATACACGCTCATGGGCATCTTCGATTTTATCGGGATGCGCTGGGTGCTGTGGGAGGGCAGGCTGCCGCCGCCCGCGGTGCGAGAGTCGGTTCTGAGTTTCATCGCTGCGGCCCTCACCCCTCAGGCGTAGGCCAGCGCACCACCTCGTCGCGACCTTCGAATTGAGGTGAAGTTGAGACATGAACCATGTTTCAATTTGAGTGTGGACGATTGGAAAGGTCGGGGGTGGGGTCGCATCGCGACGCTTGCGGCGGCACTTGCCGCGACGCTCGTTGCGGGCCCGGCGCACGCGGAGTGGTCCGCCGAAACGCTTGGAGGGATGAGCGTCCAGGTTTACGCGCCGGGGGCGAGCTCGCCGGTCGGAGACGGGCGTGCGCTGATGCTCGTGTTGCACGGCTGCACGCAGAGCGCGGGGGTGCTTCGAGACGAGGGGAACCTCGAGCCGGCCGCAGACTCGCTGGGGGTGGTGATGGCTGTCCCTGATGTGCCCGGTGGAGGTGTGATCGCCGGCTGCTGGGACTACTACGGCCCCCTGCATACGCGCACCTCGAGCCACAACGGCCCGGTCCTCGACATGGTCGAGCAACTCCTCGCCGATCCTGAACTGTCGATCGATCCCGATCAAGTGTACGTCGTCGGTCTATCGTCTGGCGGAGGTGAAGCGCTTGTCTTGGGATGCGTGGCTCCGGACATCTTTGCCGGCGTGGGTGTGATCGCTGGGCCCTCGCTGGGCACGGCATCCTCAGAGATCGGCTTCGTCAGTACGACGGCAGCCCAATCCGCAGCCCTGTGCGATCAGCTGGCAGGAGACCAGGTCGCGGCCCTGCAGACACAGGCGGCGTTCACGTTTGCCGATAGTGCCGACTTCACCGTCTCCACGGGCTACAACGCGGTGAACGCGGAGATGTTTGGCCTGGTCTACGCGGACGGTCTGGAAAGCATGGACGCTGCACCGCTGGACATGGCGGAGTTGCCCGGACCGATGCCAGCGGGGGTTTGGACGACCTACGCCGACGCCGGAGGGGTTCGCGTCGCGCAGCTCGACTCCACCGCAGGCGAGGGGCATGCCTGGCCTTCGGGCTCGGGGGTCGCGGGAGGCTTGCTCACGTATGTCAACGGCAACGGATTGAACATGGCGCAGTTTGCCACCGAGTTCTTTGCCACGCACAACCCACGTGCCGGCGGCTGGGTACCCCCGGGTGCAGAGACCGAGGGCTCGACCAGCGCCGGAGAGTCTGGCGACGTGGACCCCACAGATCCGGGCGCTGCGGAATCATCGAGTTCGGCGAGCACCACGGGGGAGCCGGACCCCATTGCGCCGACCGATGCGGATAGTTCGGACGCCCTTCCCACCAACGGTGGCGCGTCGGGCACGAGTGAGGAGAGTGATGCGTCCGGGTGCTCCGTCTCCTCAGGAGCGCCCGCTCCGGGCCCGGGAACGGCGCTGGGTCTTCTGCTGCTCCTGTTACGCCGCCGCCGCAGTCGCGTCCCGAGCGTATGACAGCCCCACGGCGCGACGTACGTAGGTGCCCCGCTCGAACGCATCGAGCATGATGTGCGCCACGTCGGCGCGGCTGACCTTCCACGTCAGGCCGCTCGTCTCCCGCCCGAAGTCCGACACGTAGGCGCCCGACACCGGATCGTCGGTCAGGTAGGGCGGTCGAATCAGCGTCCAGTCGACGTCACTAGACGTGATGGTCTGCTCCTGGGTCTCGTGGTCGGCGATCGCGTGCCGCAAGAAGAACGGAAAGACGACAGCGCGGGTGAAGAAGGGGAGGTGCTCCCGAGTCTGCGCGGTGCCGTAGACGGATACGGCGATCAGTCGGCGGACCCCCGTGCGCTGCATTGCGTCGAGGGTGGCTTGGGCGGCCCGGGTCCGAACCTTGTCTTTGTTGCGCGCCGGAGCCCCAAGGGCGCTGAGGACCGCATCGGCACCCATCAACAGCTCGGCCACGTGTTGGGGCTGCGTCGCGTCGCCACCCACGATCGTGAGGTTGGCGTGCTGCAGGTCGAGGGCGCTGCCGCGTCGCACCAGGGCGCGGACCCGGTGTCCTCGCTCGAGGGCCTGTTCGAGCAGGTTACGACCGATGCCGCGGGTGGCTCCGAGGAGGGCGAGGGTTGGGTTGGCGTTGGCCATGACTTCAAGGTGCGGTCTTCCGAGATATGAATCCAATGGAGTATGTTCTTGGCGACATGAACCTGGCTCATGATGACGTCGAGGCGCTTCGCGGCGTCGATCTGAATCTGCTCGTCGCGTTTGACGCGGTTGCACGCACCGGAAATGTGACCGCGGCGGCGAGGGTTGTCGGGGTCACGCAGTCCGCGATGAGTCACGCGCTGCGGCGGCTTCGCGGGCTGTTCGACGACCCGTTGTTTGTTCGAAGCCCCGGCGGTGTCTCGCTCACCCCACGAGCCGAGGACCTGTTGATTCCTGTCCGCAATGGGCTGCTCACCCTGGCCAGGGCGTTGCACGAACCGGCGGCGTTCGATCCTGCGACCACGTCGCGAACCTTTGTGGTGAGCACCGTCGAGTTGGTGACATGGGTCGGCGCACCTCAAATGCTTCGTGTTCTCGCTGCGGATGCGCCCGCCGCCGGGCTCACGCTGCGGCCGCTGGGCGCCGACTTCTCGCACGGTCTCGAGACCGGAGAGATCGATCTGGGCGTCGTCCCCTTGCTCGAGGACCCCGAGCCCTTCGACCGAGGTTTCCAGCTCCCCGGGAGCTTGCGCCAACGGGTTGCCCGGCACGACGGCTATCGGTGTTACGTCCGCGATGACCATCCCGTCCTGGGCAAGGCGAAGCGTCTGGGTCGACGCGCCTACGTGGGTCTCGAGCACGTTCTGGTCTCACCGCGAGGTTCAGGCACGGGCGTCGTCGATCGGGCGCTGGCGGCGGCCGAACTCAAGCGCCGGATTCGGCTGCGCGTGCCCAGCTTTCCCGCCGCGCTTCGTGCCGTTGCGTGCAGTGATCTCGTCCTGACGGGCCCCACCGCTTTGGAGGGTCTCGTGATGGGTGTTCGCTCCCTGCCGGTTCCCATCGCGCTACCGAAACACGCCGTCACCTTGGTGTGGCATCCGCGGGTCGATGTCGATCCCGCGCACCGGTGGTTTCGCGGCCTCGTCGCCCAGGCCCTCGCGGTTTGAGCCGAGGATTCTCTTCGCCAACGGGAGGCGGTAGGCTGCGCGGATGAACCTGCGCTGGAGCCTTGGAGTTTGTCTGCAGCACGGCATTCGGTCGCCGAGAGAACTTCGACCCGTGCTGAGGCCACGCGTGGTCCGCGTCTCGCTCGGCGTGGAAGGGGCGGCTGTGCATGAGTGAGCGCTTCTCCATGGGTCGTCGCCCCATCTTGGCGATCAGCATCGTCTTGGGACTGATCGCGGCCGTGTTTCAAGGCTGGACGCTCTACCTTTGGCTGGGCCCTGGGTTCTGGTTTTGGATGCTGGTGTTCCCGGTCTGCATGGGAGCACTGCAGGTGGTGGCCGGCACGGTCGCGCTCGCGCTGCACAAGCAGTACGGCGACCCCAACGAGGAACTCCTTCCCGGGCTCAAGGACATCGTTGCCGACTTGAAGAAGCAGTAGCGCCTCACTCGTCTTTGGGCCACGCCGCACTGGCCCACGTCTTGGCACTCGGGTCTTGGCTTGCGTACGGCCATGAGATCGACACGCCGGCTTTGGAGGCCTTGTAGGCGATCAGTTCGTACAGGGCCCGGTCGCGTTCCGAGAGGTGCGCCGCGGGAGCCTGACGCGCCCACTGGATGCGTCCGTTCGCCATGTCCCACTCGCCTTCGAGCGCGAGCACAAGCGCGTCGGCCAGGCGGGTTGCGAACGGGGCGTTGCCCCACGTGGTGCGGGTCTGCGGGGTGTCCCATTCGTTGCCCCGCTCGGGCAGCACGGAGATCAGCCGGCGAGCGTCCGCGAGGTGCCCGGTGAGGGCGGCGATGCGCACGAGCGCGCTGCCGGCCCCGTACATGGACTCGTCGTGTTGGAGCCGGCCGGAGAACCCCTCGTACCACCACGCGACGTGTTGCCAGGCCTCGTCCTGCTCCAGTCTCGCCAGGGCGTCGTGGGCCTGGGCGACGGCGACGTAGACGACCATGGTGCCCTCGGGGATCGGCAGGAGCTTCCGGTAGCCGCTGGTCCGCGCCAGCGGTCCGGGGGGTCCCGAAGCACACTCCTGCAG
>CAYGTG010000117.1:0-12898 GCA_964352485.1 uncultured Nannocystaceae bacterium
GGTCGGTGTCTTTGGCGCAGGTGCGATCGGTGCGTCGGTCGGCATCCGACTGTCCGCGGCAGGCATCCCGGTCGCCATGGTCGCGCGTCGCAGCCTGATCGAGGTGCGCGAGAGTCTGGTCAGCCGAGGGCTCGACGGACGGGAATATCGACCGAGCGACGACCTGGTCGTGGACGAGGATCCTGCGATCCTCAGCGACGTCGATCTGTGCTTGGTGGCCGTCAAGTCGAGGCATACCGAGGAGGCCGCGGCGACGCTGGCCACCGCGCTGCCCCCGACCGCGGCCGTCGTGTCGCTGCAAAACGGCCTGCGCAACCCCGAGCGCCTCCGGGCGGTGCTTGAGCAGCCGGTCGCCGGCGGCATGGTCAGCTACAACGTCGTACGGCCCGAGCCTGCGGTGTTCGTCCAGGCGACCAAGGGACCGATCCTGCTCGGGCCACTCTTGGGTCCGGCCGCGGATGCGCTGCTCCAGCTCGCCGCCGCCGCACGCTCGGTCGGCATGCCGCTCGAGGTTCGGCCGGACATCGAGGACGTCATGGCCGGCAAGCTGCTGCTCAACCTCAACAACGGCGTCTGTGCCGTCACCGGGGTGACGATCGCGGAGTCTCTGCGGAACCGGACGCTGCGGACGTGTTTTTCGATCCTGATGCGCGAGGGTCTGCAGGTGCTCCGGGAGGCTGGTTTGCGTCCACGCTCCATCGTGGGGCTGCCTCCGGGGGCCATCGTCCGCCTGCTGCGGCTGCCGAACTTCATCGTGCTCAACGTGGCCAAGGGGCTCGTCGCGGTCGACCCTGCGGCCAAGTCCAGCACCCTGCAGGATCTCGAGGCGGGCAAGCCGACCGAAATCGATGATCTCTGCGGTGAAATCGTTCGGCGCGCAGAGAGACTCGGGCCCGCGATGAATGCGAACGCCAACGGTCTCGTGACCGACGCCATTCACGCGCTAGAAGGCCAGCAAGAGCCCACGTTCTGGTCGCCAGACCGCCTTCACGGCGCGCTGGTCCCCAAGCTCTGAGGAATGGTCGCGTCCGAGCTCAAACCACGAAGTCGATGTTGGCGAGCCCGGCTTGATCCGGGTACACCAGGGCCACTCGAAGCGTCGTAGGGTGTTGCGATGACGCGCTGGTGCGGGTTCCTTGCCCTGATGACCGCTTGTGGTGGAGCCACGTCTCCGCCCTCGGTCCCTGCGGTTGCGCAGGCCCCTGTCTCCCCTCGCACCGACGAGGACCCCATGCCGACATCGTCCCCCACGCCCCTGTCCACCGAAGCCCTCCAAGCCCTGGTCGACGATCCCTCGCGGAGCAACGCCGACCGAGAGGCGGACCGTCGCCGCAAGCCGGTCCCGATGCTCGCCTTCCTCGGGGTGTTCGAGGGCATGTCGGTGGCCGACATCGGCGCGGGTGCGGGCTACACCACCGAGCTGCTCGCACGCGCGGTCGGCTCCACGGGGCGGGTGTTGGGCCACAACACCCCCTTCGTCCTCGACCGCTTCGCCGAGGGCCCGTGGTCCCAGCGCCTGACCAAGCCCGAGATGGCCAACGTGGTCCGCGTCGACCGGCCCTTCGAAGACCCTGTGGGGACACAGAGCGCGGGCCTCGACGCCGCGATCAACGTGCTTTTTTATCACGACTTCGTCTGGCAGGAGATCGACCGCGCCGCCCACAACCGGGCCATGTTTCGCGCCCTGAAACCGGGCGGTTCGTACGTCGTCATCGACGCGCATGCGGCCGAAGGCGACGGCACCACCGTCACCAAGACGCTGCACCGCATCGAGCGGTCGGTGATCGTCGAAGAGGTGACCGCGGCTGGATTCGTGCTCGCGGACGAGGGCGAGTTCCTGCGCAACCCCGGGGACGCCCGCGATTGGAATGCGTTGCCTTCGCGTAGCGGCCGAGCGGAGTTCAGCGACAAGTTCGCGCTGCGCTTCGAAAAGCCGGTGGGCTGAGCGGGACGACACTCAGCCCATGCACGTGCAGCGCAGGCGCTTCGTCCGCGCGCGCGGGCGGGCGACAATCCGCGCTGTTCGAGCACCGTCGCGACTTGATCGAGGTCCTCGAAGGACGCCGCGGAACACAGGATGCTGCAGCCTGACGACACGCAGACAAACTAGGCCTCAATCAAGCGCTGTTTTCAGAAAACCGTGTGATTGAGGGCTCGTAGCCGCCGTCAGGCGTCCGTTTCGGGTGAAGCGGAGGGCGACTTGTCGGCCGCAGCGAGGGGCCTTTGCGAAAGGCCCCTGCGAAGATGAGAGCGAGGCCTGAATCAAGCAGCGCTTGATTCAGGACTAGGGGCCGTCCCCAATTCGTCCATGATATGGAGGGACTTCGATGAGGTACCTCTCGATCTTTGTTTTGGCGATGTTCGGCTCCGTAGGTGGAGGCCTCGGATGCTACGAAGAGAGCCCCAGTGGTTCTGGAGCTGCGCCCGGGTCTGAGTCTGGGTCCGTCGCGAGCGAGACGATTTACACCGCTTGCGTGTCCGATGCGCAGTGCGATCCCTCGGAGACATGTCTGGAGGACGGCAGCGTTTGCACAACGGCGTGCGAAGAGGACCGAGACTGCCCTGAAGCTCCGGACCAAGCGCAGGTCTGCCTGCTCGAGATGTGCGTGATTGGGTGCCGCCCCGATGACGGGACGTGCCCCGAAGGTCAGTTCTGCGACGACTCCGGCACGACGAACTTTTGCAGCTCCCTGTGAGGTGCCTGCAGGGAATGGGACCGCCCTCCCCCCGCGATGTCCGACAAGCCGCGGTCGCGGAGGCTTCGCCGCAGGCGCGAGTCCCCTTCCACAGATCGAACTGCGCCAGAGGCCTCGACGCCGCTCGACCGTCGGCTATCGTGTCTCGTGCGTCGAGACCTCGTTGCCTGTGCCTTCTTCGCGGTCACTGCGTGCTCGGGGTCGAAGCCAACCGCCCCAACCGTACAGCCGACGGTCGAGCCCGAGACTGTGCCGTCGTCCGACTCGGAGGCATCGGCCGCTGAACCGCCCCGGATGGACTCGCAGACGGTGATTGCCGAGTCGAGGCCAACGACCGCCGACACAGACCCCGCCGACACAGACCTCAACGACACAGACCTCAACGACACAGACCTCAACCAGGGCGGCAGCGACATCCCTGCGGCTCGCTGGATCTCCGCTTCCGAGTTCGCCAAAGAAATTGATCCTGTACTGGCGAGTTGTCACATCGCCTCCCCCTGGGACGACGTCGAGGAGTTCTACTCTACGGAGTTTGAAGTCCAAGAGCACCGAGGCGGGGAGCTCATCCGCGGGTACGCAGGGGAGCGCGGTCTGCGGATCACGGTGGAGATCGATCGCAGCACGTGCAAAGGACACGCCGTGGTGGTCATCGGGGAGTTCAACATCCGCTGGCATCATCGTTCGTTGGGCAAAGGCCCCCACGACCGCATGGCCGCGCTGCAAGCAGCGTTTGGAGGAAGCCCGCTGGTTTGGCTCAAGAACGCCACCGCAGGGACACGAGCCGTACACACTGCCAACGGTATTCCGGGCTGCGGGAGCCACCGCTCCGCGGGACGCCGGAGCCAGTCCCGCGTGCACGGGGAGTTCGAAGTGCACTCGAACACCGCGGGCAAAGTGACCAAGGCCGAGCTGCCCGCCGTCATCCCCTCCGTCGCCAAGACCTGCAAGTCCAAAGGCTCCAAGGCCTCGGGCTGGGTGGCGCGCGGCTACAGCAGCGACCCGGACCGCGCCGTGCAAAGCGATCCTCGAAGGGCGTGGGTCCGGACCTCGTCGTGGATGGACCAAAGCGTGCTCGCCCTGCCCCAAGCCGGCGGAGTTCGCCTCGTTGCGTTGCCCACCGCCGGGGTCTGGGAGGAGCACGGTGTGACCCCGAGTGGACTGCGATGGGGTCTGAGCAAGAATCCTGGCCGTCGAGCCCATGGCCGCGTGCCCGTCGTCCTAGACCCGGCCTGTGGCCGCATCCATGCGTTGTCGACCAACCCCGACGACTTCACGCTCGACAGCGATGGGGCCGTCGACGAGCTTCTCGCTTGTCCGACGTCCGAATCCCGATGCCGTGGTGTGGAGGTCGAAGGAAGCCGCCTCACCCAACGCGACTGCAAGGACGAGACCTGCTCCGAGGCCACGGTCGACCTCGAGGCCGTCGCGAAACGCGGCTGCCGCTGAGTGCGGCGAAGCCCTTCGCTTCCCCCCACGGGCGCCTGCGGGCGCCGGCTCGACCTCAACGATTCGACTCTTCAAAAGGAGCGCTTGATTGAGGTCTAGTACCCGATCAGGGCGTCGACCCGGCGCGCGCCGAGCTTCCCGCGTCCGCCAAGCGCCTCGAGCTCGATCAAGAACAAGCAGCCCAGCACATTCGCCGCAGCCCGCTCCACCAGCGCACACGCAGCCGATGCGGTGCCTCCGGTCGCAAGCAGGTCGTCCACGATCAGGACTTGGGTGCCCTTGGGGATGTCGTCGGTGTGCACTTGAAGCGCGTCTTCGCCGTACTCGAGCGCGTACCGCTCCTCGAGCACCGGGCGTGGGAGCTTTCCGGGCTTGCGGACGGGCACGAAGCCAACGCCGAGCCGAGCCGCGAGCGGCATGCCAAACAGGAACCCGCGGGACTCGATGCCCACGATGAGTTCCACCTGACCTGCGATGTCGGCGATGGCGTTGAGGTGCAGATCGAGCGCCGTCTTGAGACACGCCGGGTCCGCAAGAACGGGCGTGATATCGCGGAACAAGATGCCCTCTTTGGGGAAATCGGGAACGGCTGCGATGTGCTCTCGGAGCATCTCGAGGCCAGCAGCGGTCATCTTCGGGTGGAGTGCGTGGGACATGGGGTCTTCTTCAGACGTCGAGGAGACGTTGCGCCACAGACGGGTCGGCGCCGGTGATGTCGAGTTCGAGCGGGGTCACTGCGACGGTGCCGTGGGTCACCGCGTACGTGTCATCGCCCTCCGCGTGGTCGGTCTCAAGCGGGGGCCCACCGATCCAGTAGTAGGTGCGCCCCATGGGGTCCTTGCGCGCCTCGACGTGGTTCTTGTACTTGCGCTGGCCCAGTCGGGTGACTTCCAGAGGCAGCGTGGCCGCGGCCTCATCGATCTCCGCCTGCGTGGCGTCGTCGGTGAGCCCCGGCGGACGCGGAACGTTGATGTTGATCAGCGAGAGTTCGTCGGCAGCGAGCATCGCCGCTGCAACGCGTCGAACGGCCGGAATGGCCACGCGCGGTGGGACTCCGCGATTGGCCGAGGCGGCCAACGCCGGCACGCCTTGAATGCGGGCCTCCGCCGCGGCGCCGACGGTACCTGAGTAGAAGACGTCGGTGCCCAGGTTGTATCCGGCGTTGATCCCTGACACGACGAGGTCCGGCTTGGTCGGGCACAGGTGGTGCAGCCCGACGTAGACGCAGTCCACCGGGGTCCCGCTGACCCGCCACCAGTTCGTCCGCGGTTTCTTCACCGGCCCCACACGAAGGTGGGTGTGAAATGTGATCGCGTGGCTCGAGCCACTGCGCTCGATGTCCGGGGCCACGACGATGATGTCCCCCAGAGGGGCAACCGCCTCCACCAAGGCCTCGATTCCGGGTGCGAACACCCCGTCGTCGTTGCTCACGAGGATCAGTGGCATAGGCGTTCGTGTACCGCACAACGCCACGAAACGCGCCACCGCGGGTCCGGTACGTACGAAAAAAGAGAGCCACCTTCTAGAGAAGGCGGCTCTCGGTTCGACCGACAGGAGTTGGCAAAGCCAATGGGGGATCCCCCTGCGCGGTCTTTCGGTCGGGGCGAGAGGATTCGAACCTCCGACCCCTTGACCCCCAGTCAAGTGCGCTACCAGACTGCGCTACGCCCCGAACGGGATGCGGCTTATACCGTGGCCGCTTCGCAAACGCAAAGCCTATCGACCCAGTTTTCTGCGGACGAGGTCCAAGGTCGAGCCAGACCCGGTCAGCTGCCTCGGGGCGGCCGTGGAGGTCGGGCGAGAATGGAGCCCTCGGCCCCCTCGAGCAGCGCTCGGGCTCCCCCAACCTCCTCCAGGAATCGTGCGGGGTCCGCGGCCGCAGGGTCGGTCCGGCCTGACTCCGCCATGGTGAGGGTGTCGGCGAGCAGCCGGCGGACGACGCTGAGCGACTGCTTCGCCAGGTAGACGCCGGACGGAGCTGCAGGCGTACACCCGCCCGCGGCCTCCTTGAGCTTCTGCCGAGCGCCGGCGATCGTGAACTTTTCCGTGTAGAGCAGCTGCTTGATCTTGAGCAGCGTCTCGACGTCGCGCCTGCGATAGACGCGCTGCTGGGTCCTGGATTTCTGGGGTTTGACGGCCCGAAACTCAGTCTCCCAGTAGCGCAGCACGTACGCGGGCACGCCAACGATCTCGGCGACCTCGCCGATCTTGAAGTAGAGCTTGTCCGAGCCCAGGTCGAGACCATCGCCGTCCTTGGGTCCAGAAGCCTTGCGGCGGGTCATGGTCACACTCAGGAATCGTTGAGCGCCGTCTTAAGCACGGGGCTCGGCTTGAACGTCAGCACCCGGCGCGCGTCGATCAGGATCTCGGTGCCCGTCTGGGGGTTCCGACCCGGGCGCGGCGCCTTCTCGCGAACGACGAAGTTACCGAAGCCGGAGATCTTGATCTTCTCGCCGGTCTCGAGCGTGCACTTCATGACGTCGAACACCTTCTCCACGAGGTCGGCGGCTTCCTTCTTGGAGAACCCGCCCACGCGATCGCAGACCCGGTCGATGATGTCGGCCTTCGTCATGGTGTGCTCATCGTGACAAACGCGGGCGGGAGACCGCAAGTGGATCCCCGCCTCGTCCGCTACCGGACGCGAATCGACGCAGCGGAGGCTTTCAGCTTGGTCACCGCCGCCTCGACCACGGCCGCGTGAAGGATCTGGACCTCGTCATCGGTCACGCTGCGCGCAGGAGCGCGATAATGCAGGCGCAACAGCAGCGCGCGGTGCCCCTGCGGCACGCCCTTCCCGCGGTAATCCTCGACGATCTCGATCGCGCCGCCGGCGGTATCACCCCGGGACAGGCGCGGCCCGTCCGGGGTGTGCTCGGCCTTCCCCTCCGCGGTCATCAGCGCCTCCACGACGCTGGCCGCCGGGGTACGAATCGGGATTTCGAGCGAGAGATCCCGGCTGGTGGACGGGAAGCGCGGCAACGTCTGGTGCCGCGCGACGTGTCCACCCTTGAGCATGTCCAGCCACAGTTCGCCGTAGTAGGCCCGAATCCCCTCGGGGAACTCGAACGTCCCCATGAGATCCGGATGCACCTCGCCGACCTCGCCCACCTGCGACGCGTCGACGTACAGCCGCGCCTGCACCCCAGGATGAAGCCATGGCGAGGGGCTGCTGGCCGGCCGCAGCTGGGGGCGAGCCCCGAGGCGACCCAGCACCGACGCCGCGATGGAGGCAACGTCGGCGCCGGCGTATGACTCGGCCTGCCGAGCCCCGCCGCAGATCAGGAAGACGGCGCGTCGCTGCTCACGAGGCAGCATGGCGTCCACCTGCGCCGTGGGGCCCGAGGTCTGGGTCCCCGACTCGGGCCAGTCGTAGATCCGACCGACCTCGCACAGCCGCACCGCGCGAGCATGCCGAGCCACGTTGAGCGAGGCGGCGCGCAGCAGTCCCGGCATCATGTGGGTTCGCATCGTGCTGGTCTGAATGCGCAGCGGGTTGGTCACCGTGACCGTGCGGTCCACGGGCACCCCGAACGGCTTCAGGTCGGACGGATCGGTGAACGCGAAGGACAGCACCTCTTGCAGGTTTTGGGCCCGCATCGCGTCGAGCACCGAGTCCTCGAGGCTCGCCAGCGCATCGGCTTCGCGCTGCCCAGGATCGACGCGAAGCCCCGGCGGCTCCGAAGGAACGCTTGGCGTGCTCGGCAGTCGGTCCAGCCCATAGTGGCGGACCAGCTCTTCGATGAGGTCCTCCTCGCAGTCCAGGTCTGGCCGATGGGTTGGCGGGGTGCACGACCACGTCCCCGCGCCACTGCCCTCGAGCGCCACCTCGAGCCCCTTGAGCACCCGCTCGACCTCGTCGGCGGGGATGCTCATTCCCAGCAGCGCCTCGATCCGCTGCGCCCGCAGAGGAATCGTCTGGACCCTGGGAACCTCGCCGGCCACGTCCACCCCGCCGGTGACCGTCGCGCCGGCCAGCTCGCTCAGCAGCCGCTCGGCCGTGGCCGCCGCGCCCTGCAGCCGGGCACCGAAGTCCACGCAGCGCTCAAAGCGATACGAGCTGTCGGTGCTCAGCTGGTGCCGACGGGCCGAAGACCGCACGAACTGGGGCTGAAACCAGGCGGTCTCGAGCAAGAGCGTGGTGGCTCCGGGCTCGACGCCCGAGTCTTTGCCACCCATCACGCCCGCGAGGGCTTGGGGCTGCGCGGCATCGGCGATGACCAGGTCTTCGCCGACGAGCTCGAGCTTGGCGTCGTCCAGCGTCGTCATGCGCTCGCCGGCCTTCGCCAGCCGGACGACAACGCGACCTTCGGCCAATCGCGCCCGATCGAAGGCATGCAGCGGCTGGCCCCAGAGCATCAACACGTAGTTGGTGATGTCGACGACGTTGTTGATCGGACGCAGCGCCAATCGGTGCAGTCGGACCCGGAGCCACAGCGGCGAGGGTCCGACCGATGCGCCCTCAAAGCTCCGGCCGATGTAGCGGCCGCAACGCTGTGGCGCGGCCAGATCCACGAGACCGTCGACTGCAGGAACCTCGGCGAGCGTGTCCGAAGGCTGCACAAAGGCGCGCCTAAGCTTGACCGCGAGGTCTGCTGCAACGCCCACGTGTCCCAGGGCATCGGGCCGGTTGGGCGTGATGCCGAGCTCGAAGACGGTGTCCTCGATGCCCGGAACCGCATCGGGCAGCGGCGTACCGGGAGTCCAGTCCGTCGGCAAGAGCATGATGCCGTCGCTGTCCGGTCCGATGCCCAGCTCCTCTTCGGCACAGATCATCCCCTCGCTGGGGACCCCGCGGATCTCCCGGGCACCGATCTCGAATCCGCCGGGCAACACCGCGCCCAGGCGCGCAAACGCGATCTTGCCCCCGGGCTGGGGAACGTTCGCCGCGCCGCACACGACCGTGATCGTCCGCTCGCCGTCGAAGACGTCGACGAGGCGAAGCTTGTCGGCCCCCGGGTGCGGCGCGATGCCCTTGACCTCGGCCACCACGACGTCGCGCAGGCCTTCGCCATAGCGTGTGACGCCTTCGACCTCGAGGCCGAGCGAGGTCACCGCATCGCCAAACGCATCGTCATCCAGGCGCGCATCGCCGGGGGCCGGCGCCAACAAACTCTCAATCCACTGTCGCGAGATCAGCATGGGAACTGCTCCAAGAAGCGCACGTCACCGTCGAAGAGAAGCCGCAGGTCGGGCACGCCGTGAAGCAGCGTGGCCATGCGGTCGATGCCGAAGCCGAACGCCCAGCCGCTGTACGCCTGCGGGTCGACATCGCAGGCCGTAAGCACCTTGGGGTGGACCATCCCCGCCCCGCCGAGTTCGATCCAGCAGCTGCCCTTGCAGACGCTGCAGCTGGGCAGTTTCTCGCCCGCGCCGTTGGTCGGGCAGAAGGGACACTCCATGTCGAACTCGGCGCCGGGCTCGACGAAGGGGAAGAACGAGGGACGCAGGCGCACCTTGAGGTGCGTGCCAAAGAACGCACTGACGAACCGATAGAGCGTGGCCTTGAGGTCTGCCATCGTGACCCCCTTGTCCACGCATAGCCCCTCGATCTGGTGGAACATCGGGGAGTGCGTCGCATCGTCGTCTTTGCGAAACACGGTGCCCATCGCAACGATGCGAATGGGCGGCTCGCGACCGAGCATGGTCCGGATCTGCACCGGAGAGGTGTGGGTCCTCAGCACCAGATTGGTGTCGTGCTTCCCAGACTGCCCGTCCACGAAGAACGTGTCCTGCATGTCTCTGGCGGGGTGATCTGCCGGGATGTTGAGCTTGTCGAAGTTGTACAGCTCGTGCTCCACGTGGGGGCCGTCGACGACGTCGAAGCCCAGCTTGCGGAACACGCGAGACAGCTCGCGGCGCGTCCGAGTGATGGGGTGGATGCTGCCCACTGCGGACAGCGTGTCCACCATGGTCAGGTCTTCGACCCGCCCCAGATCAGCCTCTCGTGCGGCCCCCACGATCGCCTGTTTGCGATCCTCGAGCGCTGCTTCGATGGCCTTCTTGACCTCGTTGAACGCCATCCCGAACGCCTTGCGTTCTTCGGGCTCCAGCTTGCCCATCTGCCCCCGGAGCTTGCTGACCGAGCCCTTCTTGCCGATGTACTGGACCTGAAGCTCGTACAAGGCGTCAGCGTCGTTGACCTCAGCGAGGGCAGCTTCAAAGCGCTGCTGCTCGGCGCCGAGCGCCTGCGTCACGTCGTCACTCACGTGGCGGAGCATAGTGCACCTCTTTGGGCCCTGGAGAACGAAACGGGAGGCCAACCGCCGCGCCAGAACCAAGCAGGAACCAAGCCGGAACCAAGCCGGAACCAAGCCGGAACCAAGCCGGAACCAAGCCGGAACCAAGCAAAACGCGGACGGGGTTGAACACCCGGTCCGCGCTAACACCCAACCGAAGCCGGGCGAGTCGAGGGGAAAGTTTATGCGGCCTTGGCCGAACCGATCGCGTCTTTGGCGGTCTGGGCGATGGCAGCAAAGGCCTCCGCGTCGGCGACAGCCAGCTCCGCGAGGATCTTGCGGTCGAGCTCGATGCCCGCCAGCGAAACCCCGTTCATGAACCGGCTGTAGTTGAGACCGTGCATCCGAGCAGCAGCTCCAATGCGGACGATCCACAGGCGACGCATGTCTCGCTTCTTCTGCTTGCGGCCACGGTAGGCGTGCATCCAAGCGTGGTGCACAGCCTCGACCATTCGGCGATAGATGCGACGGCGACCGCCGCGGAAACCGCTGGCAGCCTTGCGAATTCGATTGCGGCGACGGCGTGCTTTTACGCCTCGTGTTGCGCGGGGCATGACTCAGTCCCTTCCGTACGGCAGCAACGCGTCAATACGCCGCTGGTCTGGCTCAGAGACAATTACAGTCCCTCGGAGCTTCCGAACGCGGTCAGCGTTCTTCTTGGTGAGGATATGGTTCTTATGGCTATGCTTGCGCTTAGCTTTGCCGGTCGCTGTGAACCGGAACCGTTTCTTCGAACCGCTATGAGATTTCATCTTGGGCATGGCAAAACCCCAATGAGGACGCGGGTCTTACCCCAGAACTGAGGGGACCGCAAGTGATGAGTGTGCAGCGGCCACGCCCCCACACCCAGAGCGGGCGTGAGGCAGCGCGTAAGCCGCGGCGAAGGCTGACGTCGCCGTGCAGACAGGATGCGTGCACAGCGGGTCGTCAGGGCGTGTTCAGGCGGAAGATTCCGCTGTGGAGGGAGCGTCGTCCCCCGAAGCGGCCGCGGGGGCCGCCGGTGCAGCTGCGGCCGGCTTGTCTCCGCCGTCCGCAGTCGCTGGAGGATCTCCTCCGTCCGTCGTGGGTGCCGCGGCCGAAGGTGCCGCGGGTTTGTCGTCGCCGGCCGGGGACGCGGGAGCCTTGGGGCGTTTGGGCGCCTGCTGCTGAGCGTCTTTGCGGGGAGCGAGCACCATGTTCATCCGGTTGCCCTCCATGGACGGCATTTGGATGACCTGAGCGATGTCGGCACACGTCTCGACGACGCGATCGAGAACGTGTCGGCCCGTCTCGGGGTGCGTCACTTCGCGGCCTCGAAACTGAACGACCAGCTTCACCTTGTCGCCGTCACCGAGGAATCGGCGGCAGTGTCGAACCTTGAAATCGAAGTCGTGCCCGTGGGTCTTGGGCCGGAACTTGATCTCCTTGAGTTCGGAGATGACCTGGTGCTTCTTGGCCTCACGCTCCCGCTTGGCGGTCTCGTATTTGAACTTGCCGTAGTCCATCACCTTGCACACCGGGGGGTTCGCCTTGGGGTTCACCTCCACCAACTGCAAGTTGTGTTCGTTGGCCAGATCCAACGCGTCACGCGTATCCATCACGCCTCGCTGTCCGCCCTCGTGATCGATCACGCGGACTTCGCGGGCACGAATGCGTCGGCCTACCCGATGCTTCTCGGTCGGACGTGGCGGACGCTTCGAACTTCTTCTTCTACCTATGACTCTTGCTCCTTCAAGGGATGGGTCGGACACCCAACTGGGCGGCTAAGCCGAGGGACGACACGAGGGCCGTCCGAGGGGGTCGGACCGCCGCAAGAGTGTGGCTTGCACGCGGTCGCGTCAAGCTCTGCGGGCAGAACTTCTTCAACAAATGGTTGACCCAAGCTGTAGGACGCGCTAAGACGCGCTCCCCCAACGGGAAGCACATCTAGGGCTGTAGCTCAGGGGTAGAGCGCTACCTTGACATGGTAGAAGTCGGCGGTTCGAAGCCGCCCAGCCCTACAGCGGTACAAGCCCCCGATTCGGTCCGCCGAGTCGGGGGCTTTGTTGTGCCTCCGGCCTCGCTCGCACCTACCGATTCGGCGAGAATCGGGGTCTGCGTGGCTCAGGCGACCGAATCGCGGCGCGGTCGCCCAGGCAGGTCTGCGCCCTCGTACAGGGCCTCGAGCGCATCTCGGTACCGCGCCACAACCGCGGCCCGCCGCACTTTCCGGGTGGGGGTCAGCTCGCCGGCCTCCAGGGACAACGGCTCGGGCGCGATGAACACCCGCTTGACGGTTTCGTAGCGGGCGACCGTCGCGTTGACCGAGTCGACATGCTCCTGAACGAGCTGCCGCACACGGGGATGGGCGGCGAGATCTTCGTAGGTTCGACAGCCCAAGCCCTCGCGCTCCGACATCGCGAGCAGCGGCGGAGCATCGAGCTCGAGCAAGGCCACGACGTACGGCTTGGCCTCACCGTAGACGAGAACGTGGCCGATGCCCTCCCCGACCCGCAGCCGCCCTTCGAGCATTCGGGGGGCGATGTATTTGCCGCTGGCGGT
>CAYGTG010000118.1:0-3380 GCA_964352485.1 uncultured Nannocystaceae bacterium
AGGATCAGCAGGTCGTTCTCGTCGGCGTAGACAACCTCTGCATTTCCGTCGCCCTCGAAGTCGAACACGCTGGAGGCCGTGACCCGTGAGCTGCAGTCCTCGTTGACCGCTTGCCACAAAATACCCTCGCTGACGCACGTGTCAGGAAGCGGATCCCCGGTGCACTCGTACGGGTCGGCGACGACGTAGTAGTCGGCGGACGCGGTTCCGATCTCCGGCAGTCCGTCGCCATCAAAGTCGGCGATCGTGGGAGGTCCCGATTCCTTGTAGGCGCAGTCGATCACCGGCAGCTGCACGCGCTGAAGCTCCGTCCCGTCGGTGTCGAGAATGAACACTTCGCCGAGCCGAATGATCACCACCTCGCCCTCGTCGTCGTCGTCAAAGTTCGCGATCGCCGTGAACCCGTCACAGGTGAGCGCGGTCCCGTTGTGGCACGCACTGTTGGCGGTGCCCCCGTAGTCGTAGCTCCACAAGATGTTGCCTTCGTGGTCGTACAGGGTGTTGCCGGCCGCGACCTCGAGGTTGCCGTCCAGGTTGACGTCTGCGACGGCGGACGAGGGACCGAGGAAGCCGTTGTTCCCGACGCCGGCGTCGGCTTGGCCGTCGGGGACTGCCGAGTCGAGTCCATCCCACAGCAGTGAACCGTCTTGCCCGTTGAGGGCGATGTTGCCCACGATGACCTCCGCGGTACCGCTGCCGTCCAGGTCGGCGATCGACGCGATGGGACCGCCACGAGTGTGCACGTTCCAGGTCGGGTAGCTCTGGTTGTGCCACAGCAGCTCCCACGCGCTGCCATCGGCCTCGGTGCGGCGGAATGCCGCGGTTCCCTGGGGCTGGTTGCTCGCATTGAGGGTCAGGGCGACCAGCTCGGGGACACCGTCACCGTCGAGGTCCGCACCGGCGATGCCGGCGTCGTTGGTGAGTCGGTATCCGTCGGCCAGCAGGGACTCGTTGATCGTCCCCAGCTCCAGCATCGATCCATCGGGTTCGGGCTGCCCGCTGGTGATGCGAAGCGTCGCGCGCCGGTTGCAGCATCCGTCGCCCTGCCGGTCGTAGGTGAGGAACGCAATGTCGGGGGTGTCGTTGTTGTTCGTGAACCCGTCGTCGTTGTCGTCGGTCAGGTTGAGCACGATAGGGGTCGCGACGACGTCGTTGCGCAGGGGGTCCACCGCCGTGTCGTCATCGGTCCACTGCCCGCCGATCACCGGTTCGAACTCCCCGACCGGGGGAATGAACTCGCAGTCCGGTGCGGCGTCCTCGGGCACGCATTGGCCGGTCGATTGGGCGCAGATCTGGCCGAGCGGGCACTCTTCGGTGAACTCGCAGTCGTCGCCGGGCACCACACACGTGTTCGCAAAACAGACCTCGTCATCGCCGCAGCACGTATCGAGGTCGGCGCCGCAGATGTCGTTGTCGTTGTCGCACTTGGGCACGCACGCGGTGCCGTCGCACATCAACTCGAAGCTGCAGCACACGTCGTCGCAGAACTCCGTCGGGCCTTCGTCGGTGTTGTTGTCACAGTCGTCATCGAGACCGTTGCAGACCTCGAGACCTCCCGGGTTGATATCCTCGTTGTCATCGACACAGTCGGCATCGTTGTCCACCCATCCTTGCGGTGCATCGGTGCACGTCCGAATGCCGTCGTCGTTCGCGTCGCCGTACCCGTCGTTGTCGGCGTCGGGCCAAAACTGCTCCGAGTTCGCATCGAACCCCGCGCACACCAGGGCGTTCTCGCCGTCGCACGCCCACGCGAGGTCGTCACATCCATTGCAGGCCTCACCCAACGTCTGGGGAAGCTCGTCGCAACCGCCGCAGTCGTTTTCTTCGCCTGGGCACGCGGAGCCGGTGTCGGTGTCGGTGTCGGATGCAGGGTCGGTCCCGTTGGAGTCGGTGCCCGAGCCCAGCGTGGGGTCGCTGCTCGCGGACCCCGTGGGGTTCGAGGGCTCGGTGTCGCTGTCGGTCACCGCGTCGCTGAGGGTTCCAATTCCATCCGTGTCCTCCTGTGCCGAGACGAACTCTTCTCCGCAAGCGCTCAACGCAAGGAGCGAAAGACCCGCAGCGCGCTGTAAGCGCCTTGATTTCACCCAGGTGCAGTCTGCCAAACCGAGGGTAAGACACCCCGCTTGTGATCAATTCCGGGTGATTGATTACTTAATATTCTCGAAGCGCCAGCGCGGTGAAATCGAGCATCCTGCGGCGTATCCATCATGGCGGATGGGCGTCTGGAGTCCCGCCGCGGGGCAGCCGCAAGGCGGCCCTCCAGTCGAGGTTGAGGCTCCACTGGGAGCCCAGTCCCAGCAGGACAATGGTGCTCAGCTGGCAGACGTAGAGGTAGAACGCGAACGTCGAGCCGGCCGACATCACGGTGTCGCCAGGCAGGAACAGGTGCAGCCCCGCGGCGACCCCGGTCTGGAACACCCCCAGCTGCGCGGGACCACCAGGGATGAGCAGGGTCAGGTTCATGATCGCCAAGGTGGCGATCGCTTCGAACGGAGTGAGCGCGAGCCCGCAGCCCGCAGCGAGGATCCACATCCCCGCAGCATTGGCGAGCCAGTATCCGATGCTCACGGCGACGAAGCCGGTGATCGCGGCCGGGTTGGGCAGGGCACGAAAACCCTCGGCCACACCACCGATGGTCTGCTCGGCCCACTGCGCGAACTTGGGGGACCATTGCAGCACCCAGCGGGCCGCGGCGGCGATGGACGCGGGCCACCGCGCAGCGGCGAGCATGCCGAGCAGCGCGCCCGAGAAGGCCGCCATGACTGCCATGCTCGCGATGTAGAACGTCTCGGTGTCCCCGTGTGGCCGCGCGAACGCCATCGCGACGAAGAACAGGGCGCAGACCAACACGCCATCGACCGCGCGCTCGACCGCCACCGTACCCAGCGACGTGCTGACCTTGAGGTCGCTGCGCTGGGCGAGGAATACAGGCCTCGCAAACTCTCCGAGCCGAAACGGCATCAGTGCGATCCACATGTATCCCGCAAGGCCGATGCGGGTGATTTCGGCCCAACCGGGAAGTTGCTGACCACCGAGCGGAGCCAGCAGCAGCCGCCATCGACCTGCGCGCAGGAGGTGATAGGGCAGAAGCGAGGCCAAGTAGAGCGCGATCACGGTCGGCGAGATCGAAAGCTCGTTGGGGATCGTGTCGAGGTAGGGGCGCAGCGCGAGGACGAATGCGGCGGCCAGCAGGAGCGACAGGCCAAGCTTGATGGCCACGCCTCGGCGCGCCGGAGGCTCGGGCTTCGGCGCGCCCCCTCCGGGGACTGGCTTCGGCTCGGGGGCCTTCGGCGCGCCCCCTCCGGGGACGGGCTTCGGCTCGGGCGCCTTCGGGGCGCCGCCGCCCGGCGGGACGGGCTTCGGCTCAGGCGCCTTCGGCG
>CAYGTG010000118.1:3390-12886 GCA_964352485.1 uncultured Nannocystaceae bacterium
CGCGGGCTTCGGCGACGCCTGCATTGCCGGCAGCGTACCGTGGCCGGTAGCCTCAGGCGAGCAGCGCTTGCAAGGTGTCACGGCTGCGGGCGAACGCAGACAGCGCGAGCCCGAGGTTGGCCCGATGCTCGAGCAGCATCACCACGACGAACGCGTCGCTGATGGGGCTGGCCACCAGAGTGTGGGTGCAGGTCTCGAGCATCACCAGCGGCTCCACAATGCCCCGGGTGGCCGCGGTCTGGTTGAGCCTGAACAACGGCAGGCCAAGCTGAGCACCCAAGAGCTGCACATCGATGCCTTCGATCTTCGCCGGGACGTGGGCGTAGTCGATCGCCAGGCCCTGGTCATCGCTCACGATCCCTGCGAACGCGCCGGGGGTGCACTCGACCATGCTGCGCAGCGCCTCGCCAAACTCGGTCCCCAATCGCGACTCGACCGTACGCGCGACTCGGGTCACGGGCTGGCCCCGCCGCCGGTGACGACTTTGACGGCCCACTTCTTTCGCAGGGCTTCGAGCGCTCGGTCGTACGAAGCCGCCCGCCAAGGTCCCAGGACCGCTGCGCGGGTGGCCGCGACCGTCTCGGGGTCGTCTGCCGAGGCAGGCTCGAGCACTTGGACGAGGAACACAAGGTGGCTTCCGAAGCGGGTGGCGAACGGTGGGATGAATCCTGGTTCTGTGTACGGGCGGACGTTCTCGACCCACTCGGCGGCCCACTTTGGCTCGAGGCACGCGCCGCTGAGGTCTTCTCTGACACAAGCATCGAGGTTGAAGGCCTTGGATTCGACGCTGAGCTTCACCACGCCGTCATCCTTGTCTTCGTAGCGCATCAGCTTGCCCATCAGCCGACACGACTGGGGGTCCTCGGGGCGGACATACCGCTGCATACGGTCGGCGATGGCGTCGATCCGGGCCTTTGCGGTCGCCTGCCACTGGGCATCTTTGGCCTGCTCCAGCATCGCGTCTCGGTCGTCGAAGCCTGCGGGGACGGCGACGATCTGGCACAACATGGAGAGTCGGGGGCGGACGTGCTTGGGCGAGGCCAGAGCCCGGGTGAAGATGGGGTCGTCGTCCGGGATGTCCGAGACTTCGTGCGCGGGCTCGAAGGTGTCGTGCATCCACAGCCTTGCCAGCGCGCTGCGTCGGACGAATCGCTCTCGCGCCTCGGTCAGCAGCGGCGGTGGGTCGACCCGGCCGTCCTGCTCCGCGCGCGCGGCCGTGGCGAGCAGCGCAACCTCTTGGATGTGCGCACGCGCGGCAGCCTCGGACACGCCGTCGCGCTGGGCCACCATCTGCACCACCTCGACGGCAACCTGTTGGGTCTCTTGTTGTGGAGCCGTATCAGGCGCACAGCCGCAGGCCACCGCTGCCAGCATGCTCCGTACCCAACCCGCGGCGCTAAAACGGCATCGAGTACGACAGGCTGCCGAGCGCTCGGATCGGCCCGAACCGGTTGGTTTGGTGCACGTAGTTGTAGGTCGCCTGCAACCAGGCCCCCTCGAGCCACTGCAGCCCCGTCTTCGACGCCAACGCATCCAGGCCGTAGGTTAGCTGAACGCCGCCGGTGTGGGAGCGCCAATCGTCGACCTTCACGTCCGCGCTCGCGCACCCTTGGGGCGTGTCCCTTGAGCAGGCCACGTCGGTGTCCACGTACTGCATGTCGTCGCGAAAGAAGAAGGACTCGGACTGCGTGTAGAACCGATACCGGAACCGGATGCGGAGGTTGGCCGTGGCTCGGACGTGCACGCGAGGGTCGATCGCGTGGCCTTGGACGCCCCAGTCGTCGGCGTAGAAGCGGTAGCGGGGCTCGAGGGTGACCTTGGCGGCTGGCAAGTAGTAGCGCAGCGAGCCGAAGACGGTGACCCGGTTGCGCTTCAGCGGGTGTTTCTCGAACTCGATCCCTGGCAGCTGCTCACCGCGGTAGGGGTTGTCCATCGGCCCTTGGACGTTGGCGTATTCGACGGTGAGCAGCGAGAGCAGATTGCGGGTGAGGATGTGAGAGTAGCCGGCGGACACGTAGTGGGTGCGCAGCAGGTTGGATCCTTCGCCAAACCCTCCGTCCCGGCAGCCCAACTCCGCGTTCCCGCCGCACCACGGGAGGCGGCGCCCCATCCCGTCGAAGATCCGATAGACGCGATCGAAGTTGAACGCGTACGACATCGACAAGTTGATCGTGCGCTCGCGAAGGTCACGGCCGAGGCTGGCGCCAAGGCTTCGGGACTGCCAGTCGGTCTCGGTCGAATAGCGAAAGAAGGTGCCCAGCTGCCAGTCCTGCAGGCGGGAGGCGGCGCTGACCGTCGCCTCGTGTCGGATCTCGGTGAACGTGAAGTCACCGCCGGTCACGGCGGTGGTGCCCGTGGCGATCGAGGCGGAGGTCACCGCGTCCAGCAGGTATGCCGCGCCAAGGGTCAACCGCTCATCGGGGACGTCGACGGTCATCTTCAGCTCCGGTGAGAGCACCCGCGTGGACTGTTCACGGTAGTAGTTCCCGCGCAGCGTCACGCGGTCCTCGGCCTGGGCATCGCCGGCGGGGGTGAACCAAGCCACGAGCACCAGGGCCCACAGCCACAGATTCAGCCGCACCCGCATCCGCCCCCGGCTGCACCGTGGCCGCCCATGCTGCCTTCACGTGCGGCTTCGACGTGGGTGTGGAAGCTCTCCTCGTCCGCGTCCGACTCCGGGCTCATCTCCGGCTTGCTGAGGTTGGCCCGCTGCGCCGGGGTGACGCTCACGCATCCGGACAGGGCGAACAGGGCAGGGGCCGCTGCCAGCATGCAGGCGGCGCGGCGACGCAGGCGCGACCGGTTCATCGCCGCAACGCTGCCCGACTCCGCCAGATCGGGCAAGCGCTGCGAGCGGGTTGTTCTCCGATGGAAATTTGGCATCATGCGCGGCGGTTTGACCGACGCGACACAAGGGAGGCGAGTGGTGGTTATCGATGGACCTGCGGGGGCGGGGAAGTCGACCATCGCGCGTGACCTCGCTCGAGCACTGGGGCTGAGCATGCTCGACACCGGTGCGATCTATCGGGCGCTGGCGTTGGCGGCCAAGCGAGACGGCGTCTCCTGGGACGATGAGCTCGCCCTCGCAGCGCTCTGCCGCATGCTTCCGATCCGCTTCGAGAACCCCGAAGAAGGTGCGCAACGGGTGTTTCTGGGCGCTCGAGACGTGAGCGAGGCGATTCGCACGGCCGAGATCACAGCGGGTGCGTCTGAGGTTTCGGCGCACCCGGCCGTGCGCGCAGAGCTGCTCTCTGTGCAGCGATCGCTCGGATCCGGCGGCTGTGTCGCCGAAGGACGAGACATGGGCACGGTGGTGTTTCCCGATGCATCCCACAAGTTCTTCGTGACCGCCTCGCCCATGGTCCGCGCTGTGCGGCGCCGTGAAGAGAGGCTCGCGCGCGGGGACGAAGGCGTGCCGTCGGTCGAAGCGGTCCGGCGCGCCCTGGAGGAGCGGGACCTGCGCGACTCGACGCGGGAGGCCGCGCCCCTGGCTCAGGCCCAAGACGCGGTCCGGGTCGACACGTCTCAGATGGAGCCCACCGCGGTGGTCGAGCACCTGCTCGCGCTCATCGAGGACGGCTAAAAGGGGCGCAGAACTGCCCCTGGGCACGAGTTGACCGGGGAAGACAAAGCCCCTAGGGTCCGCGTTCCGCCCGGGAGGCACCCGGGTTCGTCCCCAATGGTGGAGACGGATCCGCGATGGGTGCCTCGACTCCTATCCGGGCATCTCGAAAGTCAACCCAAACCATGACCGAACTACAATCATTTAGCGACGAGAGCTTTGCCGAGCTCTTTGAGAGCGCTGTCGAGACCAAGCCCGAGATTCGTGAAGGCACGATCGTCAAAGGCACCGTGGTCGACATCATCGGCGACTACGCAGTGGTCGATGTTGGACTCAAGTCCGAGGGCCAAGTCCCTCTCCGCGAATTCCGTGACGAGGACGACGACGAGTTTGAGCTCGAGGAAGGCCAAGAGCCCCCCGAGCCCAAGGACATGACGCTTCCTGTCGTCAACATCGGCGACGAAGTCGAGGTCCTCCTCGAGACCGCCGAGGACCAGCACGGCCTTGTCATCCTCTCCAAGGAGAAGGCCCGCAAGCGCAAGGTCTGGGACGAAATTTCGAAGGCCGTCGACGAAGAAGGCCTCGTGATGGGCACCATCACCGCTCGCGTCAAAGGAGGCCTTTCGGTTCTCCTCGCAGGCGGCGTCAAGGCGTTCCTTCCCGGAAGCCAAGTCGACCTTCGCCCCGTGCGAAACCTGGACGTCTTCATCAACCAAGAAGTCCAGTTCAAGATCATCAAGTTCAACAAGAAGCGCGGCAACATCGTGCTGTCCCGCCGGGTGCTCCTCGAAGCCGAGCGCGCGGAACTCAAAGAGGACACGCTCGCCAAGCTTCAGGAGGACCAGATCGTCGAAGGCGTGGTCAAGAACCTCACCGACTACGGTGCGTTCATCGACCTCGGCGGCATCGACGGCCTGCTGCACATCACCGACATGAGCTGGGGCCGGGTCAACCACCCGTCCGAGCTCTTCCAGGTCGGCGACAAAGTTCAGGTCAAGGTCCTCAAGTTCAACAGCGACTCCGAGCGAGTCAGCCTGGGTCTCAAGCAGATCACCCCGGACCCCTGGATCAACGCCGAGGAGAAGTACATCCCCGGTACGGTCGTCCAGGGCAAGGTGGTCAGCATCAAGGACTACGGCGCCTTCATCGAGCTCGAAGAGGGCATCGAAGGCCTCGTGCACGTCTCCGAAATGTCGTGGACGCGTCAGGTCAAGAACCCCAAGCAGCTGCTCAAGATCGGCGACGAGGTCAAAGCCGTTGTCCTCGACATCGACGTCTCGCAGAACCGCATCTCGCTGGGCATGAAGCAGCTCGAGGAGAACCCCTACGAGAAGGTCGTGGAGAAGTACCCTCCCGGTACTGTGGTCGAAGGCGTCATCCGCAACATCGCCGACTTCGGTGTGTTCGTGGAACTCGAGCCCGGCATCGACGGACTCGTGCACATCACCGACCTGTCGTGGACCCAGCGTGTTCGCCACCCCTCCGAGCTCTACAAGAAGGGCGACGAGGTCCGTGCGATGGTCCTCAACATCGACAACACCGGTGAGAAGCCGAAGATCAGCCTGGGCATCAAGCAGCTCCAGCAGGACCCGTGGGACCGTATTCCGTACGACTACCCCATCGGAAAGATCATCGACGTCAAGGTCCTCAAGCTTGCCGACTTCGGTGCGTTTGCGGAAATCGAGCCTGGCATCGAGGGTCTGATCCACATCTCGGAGATCACCGACGAGCGGATTGAAGATCCGGCTCAGGTCCTCGAGGCTGGCCAGACGCACCGCGCCGAGGTCATTCAGATGGATGCTGCCGAGCGCCGCATCGGTCTGTCGATCAAGAGCGCACGTCGCCAAGATCAGCTTGCCGACGCGCAGGGCTTCCAGAACGCAAGCCAAGCGGGCGCCACGCTGGGCGACCTGATGGCGGACAAGTTCAAGGACGCCGAAATGGGCGACGGTCCCGCAATGGAGCAGGCCCCGGCAGCGGAAGAAGCTCCCGCGAAGGAAGAAGCTCCGGCCGACTCTGAGTAGTCCGTCGGGCTAGCGCCACACTTCGGCGTGGTGCCAAAGGCGTCTCGGGGAAACCCGAGGCGCCTTTTGTCGTCATCGTCGGCGAGCCAGGGCCGTTCACGGTCCGCACAGGCGGTTCGCCGGCCGAAGCGCGTTTCGCTGCAGAGCTGCCGTGGTAGAACCCCTGCATGCCCGATCCGCTCGACGGTGTGCGCGTCATCGAGGGTGACCTCGATGCAAAAGGGTCCCGGTTTGCGATCCTGGTAAGCCGGTTCAACAGCTTCATCACCGATCGCCTGCTCGGCGGCGCAGTCGAGACGCTCCGTCGTCTCGGTGCCGATGCAGCCGACATCACGGTGGTGAAGGTCCCGGGAGCCTGGGAGCTTCCCCAGACGGCTTCTCGCATGCTCGAGACGGACGCCTACGATGCCGTGATCGCGCTGGGGTGTTTGATGAAGGGCGACACGATTCACTTCGATCTCATCGCTTCCGAGGCGGCCAAGGGGTTGTCGGCGCTGGGGCAGAAGACCGGTGTCCCGGTTCTGTTCGGTGTGCTGACGACCAATGACCTCGAGCAAGCCGTCCATCGCGCCGGCGCGAAGTACGGAAACAAAGGCGCCGAGGTGGCGCAGGCTGCCGTGGAACAGGTCCGTGTCTACGCCGCGCTGGGCAACAAGAGCACGAGCTCTCGTCGCCGGAAGAAGTAGGGTCCGTTGAGCAACCCAAACCACAACCGCCAGCCCGACGCGCGCGGTCGGGGACGCGAGCTGGTGCTCGCCGCTTTGTGTCACCTCGAGGACGTGCCGGCACAGCAGCGACCCGAAGCGCTCCAATCACTTCTCGCCAGCCCGCCGACGGGAGACGAAACCGGAGAAACTCGATTCGCCGAGCTCGCCGCGGACCGGCAGGCTCGCAAGTTCGCCCTCGCATTGCTCGAGGTCGTGTTCGAGGGGTGGGAGACCATCGATGAGGACATCCGAGCGGCGTCCAAGCGCTGGAGGCTCGAGCGGATGGACCGCGTCGATCGCAATGCACTGCGCATCGGAGCTGCCGAGCTTCGCGGCCGGCCGGACACGCCGCGAGGGGTGATCCTTTCGGAGGCGGTGCGACTGGCCTCGACGTATGGCAACGAGCGCAGCGCAGGATTCGTGAACGGGCTGACCGCCTCGCTCGCCGACGCGTTGCGGCCGGGAGTCTCGCGCTAATGACGCGGTCGCCCCGCGGCCGGTCGCTCGCCCGGAATCGGGTGCAGCTCCGGCTCGAGGCTCTGGAGCGCGACGTCCTCGACGGACTGCCGGACGGGGAGGGGCCACAGCGGGTCCGCGGCGACGTTGCAATCATTCCTTGGTTCACGGATGAGCGACCCTTTCAGGGTCTTCTCGGCCTCCTCGATTGGCGGCGCGACGGTTCGCTGTCGGCCCTCGCGAGAGACGGGATTGCCCACGGGACCTGGAAAGAATCTCTGCTGCTGCCTGCGGGTCCCGGGCTGCCGGTCGAACGCATCGTCCTGCTCGGGTGCGGGGATCGGGATCGCTTCGACGCGGAGGCCGCGGCGAGCATTGGAGCGCAGGCGGCCAGCGTTGCGATCGATCTCCGGCCTCGGAGCGTGGTCATCGGCATGCCCACCGGCTGTGCCGAGCGCGACGTCCTCGAATCCCTTTTTCTCGGTCTTGTCGGAGGGATCGAGGACACCGCACAGGACGAGCCCGAAGCTGTGTTGACCACACCAACCCACCCCTGGTGGGTCGTGGTCGAAGAGCGACACATCGCCCGACTGAGGCGTCTGCTCGACGGACCGCTTCGGGCCGCCACCCAAACGACATCTTCGTCCTGAACAGTCTCAGCTCGGGTCGGCCCGCTTGTGTGCGGCTGGTATACTCGCCGGCGATGGCGCAGCCCGTGCTCCTGGTGGAGGACTCTCGCGCGGTCCGGTCGTTCGTCAGCTCGATTCTCGAGTCGGCAGGCGACTACGACGTGCACGAGGTCGAGAACGGCTTCGAGGCGTTGCGCGCTCTTCCGCGCACTGACTTCGCGCTGATCGTCACGGACGTCAACATGCCCGACGTGAACGGAATTGAACTGACCCGCTTCGTTCGCGGGCAGGCCAAGTTCGCCAAGATCCCCGTGCTCGTCATCAGCACGGACGCGTCACACCCTGACACCCAGCGGGCGTTGGAGGCAGGCGCGAACGCGTTCCTGGCCAAGCCCTTCACGGCAGAGCAGTTCCTCGAGGCGGTGGCCCGAGTGCGCGGAGGCGAATGAGCGAACCCCCGAAGCCATCGGCAGAGTTTCTCTCCGAAGCTCAGGAGGTCATCGAGGCCTTCAGCCGGAACCTACTGCAACTCGATGCGCAGCAGCGGACCGGCGATTTCGACCCCGACCTCCTCAACGCCGCGTTCCGAGCGATTCACTCACTCAAGGGTCTCGCCGGGTTGTTTGGCGCGACGCGGATCAGCAGCCTTGCCCACGCGCTGGAGAGCACGCTCGACAGCCTGCGGCTCGGCCGCCTCGCGCTCTCGCAGCCGGCCCTCGACGTGCTGTTCGAGGCGGTCGAAGTGTTTCAAAACATGCTGGCGGTGTTTGGTCTCGAGGAGACGGAGGCGGCGGTCTCTGCGGAGCCGTTGCTGCTCCGCATCGCCGCGCTGTCGCCCGACGCGCAGGAGGAGGAGGGCGCTGGCGACTTGCTCGGTCTGGATCCGGCCATCCTCGGGGTGCTCACCGAGTACGAAGAGCACCGCCTGCGAGAGAATGTTCGGCTGGGCCGTCGTCTGTACCGGGTCCATGCGGCCTTTGATCTACTCGCCATCGATGTGGGTATTGAGTCCCTCAAGGGGAAACTCAAGGAGTTTGGCGAGGTCATCACCTACCTGCCCAGCGCGGACGCGGGCTCCGACGATCGCATCGAGTTGGACATCCTTCTGGGATCCGATGCCACGCTCGCGGACATTGGGGCAGGGGTCGCCGAAGATGGAGTCCGAGTCTACGCCCTCGAGGCCCCGGGCGATTCGCCACAAGCACATTCGAGTCCCTCCATTGTAGAGCCTTCGCACCCCACTCCCGTCCCCAGCGACGCGTTCGGTCACGACGACAGCATCGAGATGGTGGATGCGAGCACGTCGATGTCGCTGCGTTCGATCTCGCAGACGGTTCGTGTCGATCTTGAGCGACTCGATGTGCTGATGAACCTCGTGGGCGAGCTTGCCCTGGTTCAAGCCAACTTGTCGGGCACGCTGGAGTCGGTCCGTGCTTTGGCTCGCTCCGCAGATGTCTCTCGCGCGCTCCAGACCCATCTGCGCACGATGGATCGAAAGCTCTCGCTGCTGCAGCAGAGCATTCTCGACGTCCGGATGGTCCCCTTGGGACAGGTGTTCGACAAGCTGGCGCGGGTCGTCCGGAAACTCGGTCGCGAGGCAGGCAAGGACATTCGCCTGGTCATCACTGGGGCGGATACAGAGCTCGACAAGCTCATCGTCGAGGAACTCAGCGACCCGCTGATGCACATGATCCGCAACTGCATCGACCACGGCATCGAGCTCGAGTCCGAGCGCACGAGCATAGGAAAAGGTCCCCGCGGACACATCGAGTTGCGCGCGTTTCAAAAGGGAAACCGGGTCGTAATCGAGGTCGAGGACGATGGCCGAGGCATGGACTGGCGGATGATTCGCGACAAGGCCGTCGAGCGAGGCGTGGTGGGGGAATCCGAGAGTCGCGAGATGGCTCGTCAGGAGGTCATCGACCTCATCTTCGTCCCGGGGTTCTCCACGAAGGACGTTGCGACCGAGGTCAGCGGCCGCGGGGTGGGGATGGACGTCGTCAAGACGAACATCGCCCGCCTCTCGGGACTCATCGATGTGGACACGGTGCCGGGGCGGGGGTCGAAGTTCTCCATCACGCTGCCGGTGACGCTGGCGATCATCCAAGCGCTGGTGAT
>CAYGTG010000119.1:0-12845 GCA_964352485.1 uncultured Nannocystaceae bacterium
ATCGGCGGGAATGGGAAGGAGTCCCTCGTCCGAGTTCGGCCCCGACTGGGCGACCTCGACTCGAAACCCGAGCAACCGCGGCTCGGCAGGCAGCACCCACGGGAACTCGGGCAAGTCGCCACAGCCGCTCGTCCCCGCGGCCCCGCACAGCAGGACGACCGCACGAACGAAACGGGACTCCACGCCGAAAGTATCGATTGCGCTCGGTATCTTGCCAAACCGGGCGTTCGGCAGCACGCAGACCGGTCGGCGGACTGCTCGCCCTTTCCTCCGCGCCGGCGATTTGGCATGGTCCCCCGCACGTGATGCGCGCGACTCTCCTCGGCGCCGTGATGCTCGCGTCGTGCTCAGACGCGACGCTCGAGTCGCATGGGCAGCTTCCCACGCTGGTAGAGGCTCTCCAGCCGTTCGGCATCACGCCCACGGTCGCGGACACCGCCGTCGCGACGCTCGCCTACCAAGCGCCCGCCGCCGAGTGTCCCCACGTCGTTCGAATCGAGGTCCGCAATGAACCGGACCTCATGCATGAGCCCGACAGCGTTTCCTTCCTGTCGGTCGGAATCCCCGCCTCGTCGAACAACGAGGGGCCGTACACGGACGTGCAGACGCTCTATCGGGGATTCCGGGCGGAGAAAGGTGCTCAGCACGCCGGGTCGATGTCGAACACCGAGATCGGACCCACCTCGCCCACGGCCGGCTGCCTTCCGCAAACCTGGGACCCGATCGACGACGCGATGACGCTGGGGTGGCCCGAGCTCACCGGGCGGCTCACCGGGCTCGGCGAGCGGTGGACTGGGCATCGCGTCGCGGGAAAGTGCAACCGTGCGGCGTGTGTCGATCCGAAGACCGGGGGCGGCGGCCCCGAGAACCACGATCGAACGTGTGTCACGCAGGACTGGCAGAACCGCTTGGTCGGCATCTTCGAGCACCAGGGTGAACGCATGGCCCTCGTGCGCGGGACCTGGACCGACGGACACGGGCCGGTCGACCCCAGCAACACCACCGGTATCTGGAGCGAACGGTTCACGCTGATCAACCTCGAGCATGGGCGCCCCATGTGGTCGAAGCATCGCCTGCACCACAGCTTCCCGCAGCCGACCTCGGACAAGACATGGGCGCCGATCGACCGCACCTGGGAAATGCAGACCGCGGATGCTTGCCCGGGGAGCCTGGCCTCCCACGGATGGGACCGCGCGGACGATGTCCTCGCGGGCGTCGAGGACCAACTCGCCATGCAGGCTGATCCGGACTCCATCCTCCGAGCAACGCGCCGCGAGCCCTCCGAGGCGGCTCCCAAAAAGGCCGCCGACCCCGGCCAGCCCTACATCGTCCCCAAGCCGCAGGCTCCGGCCGGGGAATAGCCTCCAGCACGTTCGCGTCGAGTCACCGAGTTCCCATGGACAAAATCGTCATCGAAGGCGGCAGCGCGCTCAACGGCAACGTGCGCATCAACGGAGCCAAGAACGCTGCGCTCCTGATTCAGTGCGCCGCCCTGCTGGGCGACACCGCCTGCACGCTGCGCCACATCCCGAACCTCTCCGACGTACGCACGATGGGCCGCCTCCTGGCGCAGCTTGGGTGCGAGGTCGAGATGACCGACACGCACACGATGCGCATCGACCCCACGGGTGTGCGCAGTGGGCCTCTCGAAGCGCCGTACGACATGGTGAAGACCATGCGCGCATCGGTGACCGTCATGGGCCCGCTCCTGGCCCGCTACGGACGGGCTCGCGTCTCGCTGCCTGGAGGCTGCGCGATCGGAGCCCGACCCATCGATCAGCACCTCAAAGGGCTCGAAGCTCTTGGTGCCAACATCGAGCTCGCGAACGGCTACGTGATCCTCGAGGCCGATCGACTGCGTGGCGGTTCATTCGTGTTCGACAAGGTCACCGTCGGCGGCACCCAAAACGTGATGATGGCCGCGACCCTCGCCAAGGGGACGAGCCGGCTGGAGAACGTCGCCCGAGAACCCGAGGTCGAGGAGCTCGCCAGATTCCTCAACAAAATGGGCGCGCGAATCAGCGGCGCGGGAACCTCGGTGATAGAGGTAGAGGGCGTCGACAACCTCAGCGGGATCGAACACGCCGTCATCGCCGACCGCATCGAAGCGGGCACGCTGGCCATCGCCGCCGCGGTCACCAGAGGAAACGTGCTGCTCGAACATGCGCCGGTCGATCACATGCACGCGACCATCGCCAAGCTGGAGGAGGCTGGCGTCGAGTGCCGCGTCGAGCCCGAGGGACTGCGGGTGATAGGTCCCGAGGAGATCCTCCCGATCGACGTCAGCACCCGCCCCTACCCTGGGTTCCCCACCGACATGCAGGCCCAGTTCATGGTGCTGGCGCTGTGCGCCAACGGGCAAAGCATCATCACCGAGACCATCTTCGAGAACCGCTTCATGCACGTGCCCGAGCTGGCGCGCATGGGGGGCGACGTGAAGGTGAACGGAAATTCCGCGGTGATTCGGGGACCCTCCAAGCTGATGGGTGCCACCGTGATGGCAACGGATCTCCGCGCTTCTGCCTCCCTGGTGGTCGCAGGCCTGGTTGCGTCCGGCGTAACCGAGGTCCGGCGCGTGTACCACCTCGACCGGGGGTATGAGGCCATCGAGGAGCGCCTGCGGCCTTTGGGTGCACGCATTCGCAGGCTGTCCGGAGCACGGGCCTGATTCGGTCCGCCTCCGTCCTCCAAGCCACCCTTCCCACCCGCAGCCGGGGAATCCTGGGCTACCATGTCGCGTGGTGGGTACGGGCCTCACTTTCGCGCTTCCCAAGGGGCGCATCCTCAAGCAGGTGACTCCGTTGCTGGGAGCGGCTGGCATCGACATCGAATCCGCGCTCGCAGGCGCGGGCCGCAAGCTGACGCTCGAGGTCGAGGGCGGGCATCGTCTGTTGCTGGTCAAGCCGAGCGATGTACCGACCTACGTCGAGTACGGCGTCGCCGACGTGGGCATCGCGGGCCGCGACACGCTCGAGGAACAAGGTCGCGACCTCTACGAGCCGGTCGACCTTGGCCTCGCGCCCTGCAGGCTCGCGGTCGCCGAGCCGTCCAACGCTCCGGTCGCCCTGCACCGCGGCACGAGTGTCCGCGTCGCGACCAAGTATCCCAACCTCTCGCGTCGTCACTACGCATCCAAGGGAATCGCGGCGGAGATTATTCCGCTGTACGGCTCGGTCGAGCTCGGTGCCCTAACCTCCCTCGCCGACCAGATCGTCGACCTTGTGGAGAGTGGCGAAACCCTGCGCCAAAACGGACTCGTGGAAGTAGAAACTGTATTGCACGTGACCAGTCGACTGGTGGTTCACCCTCCGAGCCTCAAACTGAAACCCGCGGTCTCCGCGTTGATCGAGGCGCTACGATCCGCCCTACGCTCTGCAGATCCCGCGGGAACGCAGGCTGGAAAGGTCTCGGTGGCCTAGATGAGCCGGGGCTCAGATCGCGACGCAGACACAGAACGCGTCCGCAACACCGTCCTTCACCAGCTCAAGGTTCATGTGCGCCTGGCGGACCAAGGGTACAAGCCCTCGGGTGCTCAGCTCGAGGCGCTCGCGAGCGCGATCCCGCAGCTCTCCGCGTTCTCGGACCATCGCTTCCGCTCGGTTCGCGTCGTCCTCGATTGGGACCACCAGCTCCCGAGCCAGTTCATGCTCTTGCGCGTCTTCGCCTGCTACGACGACGAAGCCGACAAGCACGTCCAGCGCATCCTCGACTCGCGTGACCGGGAGATCGGCGAATCGAACCTCTACCCGGAGTTCGACGTTCCCGACTACGCGGAGATCGAAGGCAGCGAGACCTACGTCGGCGTGTTGAAGCCTGGCACGACCACGTTCGAGGATTTCCGGTTCCTCAGCGGCTGGCGCAAGCAGGTCGAGCCATTCGTTGCCGACGCGGCGGTTCGTTGTGTTCGAGCCTACGAGGGATACCAGCGGGCTGCGGCCAGCCGTGCCTCCGAGGGTCTCGGCGGTCCGGTCATCATCGGCTGGGCGCCCCCGTGCCTGGCGGAAACCGAAGACTGGGCGATCGAGATCTGGCTGCTCACCGAGTTTGACGGCCAGACCGGGAAGGCCCGGGTCTTCATGGTCGATCCGACGAATGAGACGGTCACGCGCGAGTTCAACACCGACGTCCAGCTGGCCTGAGCGCTCGGCTCAGGCACGGCTCGCGCTACATCTGAACGTGTTCAACGACCGGCGGAATGGACTCGGGGAGGTCTGTCTCGCCGAGCATCTGCCGCAGGTCGATCTCGATCGTGCGACTCAGCGAATCCATTGGGATGTCGTTGATCAAGCCTTCGAACGGGTTCTCGCTGAAATCCACGACTCGGTCCCAAACGTAGAAAACCCAGCCCAAGACCATCGTTCCCGGAACCGCCACCCACACGAACTGCTCGGACACGCCGTCCACATGCGCGACTTCGATGAGTCCTAGGGGCAGCAGCGCGATGAAGATGACCACGAACCAGTGGTTGGCTGAGGCGTATTGCCGCGGAAGCGGGAAGTTCTTGATGCGTTCGCACCTGCCCTGAAGGCTGAACATCGCGCGCAGCAGACCGACCAGCTCGAGATGCCGGAAGTGCTCCACGCGCTGCGCCGCGTAGAGCTCCTTGAGCCGCTCGCCTTGACGATGGAGCAGTCGAGTCGCGGGGTTCTTTGCGGCCATGATGTGCTCGAGTTCTGCGGCCGGAACGAACGGCGCGATGCGACGCCGCAGCCCCTCGTCGGATGTGTCCAGCGTGCCATATTGCTCGCGCTGGTCTTCGCTCAGCGAACTACGGTGTTCCCAAGGCTTGGCTCGGCGCAACAGGGTTCGCAACGCGCCGAGCCAAGCGACGTGCCGATAGACCAACTCCTTGTGCACCTGGGCCAGCGGCACCGGGCCCGGAGAGTCGCGATGCAGATCCGTCACCAGCGTGGTGACCTCGAGGCCCCAGGTTCGGCTCTCGTTCACGATGCCACCCCAGATCTTCCGCGCCTCCCAAAGCCTGCCGTAGGCGGAGCTCCCCTTGAACCCGAGGTAGAAGGAGACCGCCGTTCCCAAGATGCTGATCATCAGGCTGGGGAGCCGGAGCCATTCGAGCTGGCCGTAGACGTGGACGGCTGTGACGACGGACGGCCAGATCGCGAGGACCGGCAGCACGGGCCAGGTCCACAACAGGATGAGGTTGAGAGGAAATCGACGGCGCGTATACATCAGAGGACCCGGCGGAGCTTCGCACCAAAAGGCGGACCTCGGGTCCGGGCAGGTCAGCCCGGTCGCTTGCGCAGCACCGCCGGGCAGACTTCGAGCCGAGCATACGAGGCCTCCATCCCGTGCTCCATTCCAGACTCGAGGATCCTCCGCCGGGTTTCCGCATCGGGCACCGTCATGCGAACGTGCATTCGGGTCCCCTGCCCCTCCTCCGCGAACGTCGTCTCGATCCGGTTGTCAGGGGTCGGGTCCGGCAGGTGCATGCGCTCGACGTGGACGATGCGACGCGGTTCGTCGAGTTCGATGAACTCCCCGGTCACGACGAAACCCTGTCCCTCCCCGTTGGACCATTCGTAGCGAAACTCGCCACCCACCCTGACGTCGTTCACACACGACGGCATCGTCCAGCCTTCGGGTCCGAGCATCCATTGCCGAATCAGATCGGGCTCGGTGTGGGCTCGAAAAACGGCCTCGGGTGACGCGGAGAATGAACGCTCGATCACGATGGTCGTCTCGCCTTCGAGCCGGACACATAGGGCGTTCATCGCTTCTGTTTCCCTGTCCGTTTGCGGGTGGGCTCGGTGCCCTCGGCCATGCGGGCGAGCAGATCGTCAAGGCGGGCGTATCGCGTGTCGAGGGCCTCGCGGAGCTTGCCCAGGTATGCGTCGAGTTCGTCCAGGGCTCCTTCCGCAAGCCGGCAGGGGCGCCGCATCGACGGTCAGCGGCGCTCGATCAATCCCGCATGTTCGAGAACCTTGAGGTGGCGAGAGACCGCCGGCTGCGAGATTGGAAGCGGGGCGGCAAGTTCGCCGACGGTCGCCTCCCCCTCGACCAAACGTAGCAAGATCGTCCGCCGGGTCGCATCCGACAAAGCGGAGAATCTGTGGTCCAGGTGGGTCGCAGCGCCCATCGCATGTATATCACCACAAGGTTATATAACGAGCAAGTTATATTTCGAGCCGCACGGATCCGCCCGAACTCACGTACCTCGGGCGACCCCGTATGAAACCCTGCGGGTCCCCTCGGACCAAACAAGCCACGCCATGAAGCTCACCCGCGCAGCCCTCTCTCTCTTGCTCATTCTCTCCGCCTGCTCCGCCAGCTTCTCCGCGTCCACGAAGAAGCCTGCGGCCGACGATCTGAAGGCTCTGAGTTCCGCCACGGAAGACGGCAAAGCAACCGCGCAGTCGCCCGCGTTGCCAGCCGACCCGACCGTCCGCGTGGGCAAGCTCGACAATGGTCTGACCTACTACATCCGTAAGCACGAGGCTCCGAAGAACCGGGCCGCGTTGTGGCTGGCGGTCGACGCCGGTTCGGTCCTCGAGGACGAAGACCAGCAGGGGCTCGCGCACTTCGTCGAGCACATGGCGTTCAACGGCACCAAGCGGTTCGAGAAGAACACGCTGATCGACTACATCGAGAAGTCGGGCATGGACTTTGGTGCCGACCTCAACGCGTACACCTCGTTCGACGAGACGGTCTACCAGCTGACCGTTCCAACCGACGATCCCGACACGGTCACCAAGGGCTTCGACATCCTCGAGGACTGGGCGTCGGCCATCACCTTCGACCCCGAGGAGGTCGACAAGGAGCGCGGGGTCGTCATCGAGGAGTGGCGCCTTGGTCGGGGTGCTTCGCAGCGGGTGTTCGATCAGCAGTGGCCGATCTATCTCGAGGGCTCGAAGTACGCGGACCGCAAACCCATCGGCAAGAAGAAGATCCTGGAGAGCGCTCCGGTCGACACCCTCAAGAGGTTCTACAAGGACTGGTACCGGCCCGACCTCATGGCGGTCGTGGTCGTCGGCGATCTCGACCCGGCCCAGGTCGAGAAAGAGATCAAGGCTCGCTTTGGCAAGCTGAAGAATCCCGAGGCCGCCCGCCCGCGCACCAACATCGAGGTCCCGATCCTCGACAAGACGCGTGCCGCAGTCGTCACCGACCCCGAGGCATCACGCACCCAAGTGTCGGTCGCCATCAAGCGTCCGGCCACCCCGATGCTCACCGAGGCAGACTTCCGCGACGAGCTGGTCGACGACCTCTTCCACGGGATGCTTCGCGCACGTCTGGATGAGATTCGTCAGAACCCGGACTCCCCGTTCATGTTCGCGTTCTCCTTCTCGAACACGATGGGTCGCGCAGCGAACGTGTTCCAGCTGTTCTCGATGGCGAAGACCGGCGAGTCTGAGGAGGCCCTGGAAACGCTGCTCACCGAAGTCGCCCGGGTGGGAAAGCACGGCTTCCTCGCGAGTGAGTTTGAGCGGCAGAAAGCCGACGTCCTGCCGAGCTACGAGAAACACGCCCCCGAGGACGACAAGCTCAAGGGCCGCCAGCACGCGCGCCGCATCGTCCAGTCCTTCCTCAACGACACCGCCCTGCCCGGCTCGGCCCAAAAACTCGGGCTGGCCAAGCGCATGCTCCCCAGCATCACGCTCGAGGAGGTCAACGCCACGGCGACGACTTGGATGTCCAGCAAAGACCGCGTGGTCATGGCCAGCGGCCCAGCGCGCGACGAGATGCCCAAGGAAGCCGCCCTCCTGGCCGTGGTCGATGCCGTGAACAAGGCAGAGATCACGCCCTACACCGAAGAGGCTGCCAGCACATCGCTGATGGCTGCCATTCCCGAGCCGGGCAAGATCACCTCCAAGAAGAAGCTCGACGGAATCGGAACCGTGGAGTGGACGCTGAGCAACGGCGTCAAGGTCGTGGTCAAGCCGACCGACTTCAAGAACGATGAGGTTCTGATGCAGGCCTTCAGCCCCGGTGGCACCTCCGCCATCGGCAACAAGGTGTTCGCCTCGGGCCGCTTTGCGACCTCGGTCGCGGGCGCAGGCGGCGTGGGAGACCACGATGCCGTCGCGCTCCGAAAGTTCCTGCAGGGCAAGGACGTCTCGGTCCGCGCCACCATGAGCGAGCTCGAGGAGGGCCTTCGCGGAAGCGCGTCGCCCCAGGACCTCGAGACGATGATGCAGCTGATTCATCTCTCGTTCACCTCGCCCCGGGCGGACGAGACGGCTTTTGCCGCCTTCAAGGAGAGCCAGCGCGAGTTCGTCCGCAACCGCGACCTCAACCCGCAGTCCGTGTTCTTCGAGCGCCTGCAGGCCGAGACGAGCAGCAACCACAAGCGGCGCGTGCCGGTGAAGCTCGAAGACATCGAAAAAGTGTCCCTCGACGAAGCCATGGCGGCCTACGAGGATCGCTTCGCTGACGCGAGCGATTTCACGTTCGTGTTCGTGGGCAACATCGACAAGCAGCAGCTCCGCGAGCTGTCGAAGACGTACCTGGCGACCTTGCCGACCAAGAAGCGCAAGGACAACTGGAAGGACATCGGTGCGCGCAAGCCCAAGGGCGTGAAGGCGTTCACCGTGAAGAAGGGCCAGGATCCCAAGGCATTCGTCATGATGACCTTCCACGGCAAGGCAAAGTGGACCCCTGAGAATGAGGACGACATCGAGATGCTCGCCGACGTCATGGGCATCCGCCTGCGTGAAGTCCTGCGCGAGAAGATGGGTGGGGTCTACGGCGCCTTCAGCTTCGGGCGAGTCGAACGACGCCCCCGTGCCGAGTACTCGTACACAATCGGCTTCGGCTGCGCCCCCGAGAACGTGGAGAAGCTCAAGAAGGCCGTGTTCGACATCATCACCGAGGTGAAGATCGAAGGCGCCAGCGACGAGGTCATCGAAAAGGTCATCGAGGCTCGTCGCCGCGGGCTCGAGACCGACGTGAAAGAGAACCGGTACTGGGTCCGCGAGCTTGCCGAGCACTATCGCTTCAGCACCGATCCCAGCGAGATTGGCAACGCGCAAAAGGCGACCGAGCGCGTGAACAAGACCAACGTGCAGAAGGCGGCCAAGCGGTTCTTCAATGAGAAGCGCTACGTCGACGGCGTGCTCCTGCCCGAGACCGCCGGCAAGAGCGCCGGCACGGCCGTGATCTCCAAGCAGGAGTGATCACCAACGCGGCGTTCTCCATCACCGCCCTGGCAGCCTGACGTGCGACACTGATCTTCGTGGTGCGGCTTCCCCACCTGGGCGGACTGTGGCTCGCGTGCGGCTTCGGCTGGATGGTGGGGTGCAGCGCGGATCAGCCCAGCGTCGCGCCGCCAGACTGCCCAGCGGCCGAGGTCGCGCCACCGCTCGCCGAGCGCGCGATCCCATCGCACGGGCCGGAGCCCCTACAGGTCGCCATCACCGTCGACGACCTACCGGCCCACGGACCGTCCGTCCCAGGACTGTCACAGCTCGAGGTGCACCGGACGCTGCTCGCGGCGTTCGCTGCCCACGACGTTCCCCAGGTTTATGGATTTGTGAACGCGCAAAAGCTGGAGGATGCTCCAGAGCTCCGTGCAGCACTGCAAGCCTGGACCGCTGCTGGACACCCGCTGGGCAACCATACGTACAGTCACCTCAGCCTACGCAAGACGGACCTGGCGACCTACTTTCGAGACATCGCGGCCAACGAGCCGCTTTTGGAGGCATTGGCGCTCGGCGGACACCGCGTACCAACGTTCCGCTACCCCTTCCTGCTGGAAGGCATGTCTCGCGAGGACACTGTCACAATCCGCGAACACCTCGACGAGCGGGGATATCGCATCGCCCCGGTGACGATCGACTTCTACGATTGGGCGTTCAATCCCCCCTACGCTCGATGTCGTGCAGTTGCGGACGAAACGGCGCTCGCGGCCCTGAGAAAGACCTTTGTCGACCACGCGGTCGAGATGCTCGAATGGTCCGATGCTGCGGCGCATGACCTCTACGGCCGGCGGATTCCGCACGTCCTTCTCCTGCACGCGGGGGTATTCGATGCAGAAATGATCGAAGCACTGCTCACAGCGTTCGAGGAGCACGGCGCCGAGTGGATCTCGCTGGACGACGCGCTCGCAGACCCGGTCTACGCGGAGCGACACAGGACCCGCGGACGGAATCAGGGCGCGCTGCTCGATCAAAAAATCGACGCCGACAGCGCCGCTCATCCGCCTTGGAACCGTCACCCCCGCGCTCTGCTTGAAGCGCTGTGTCCGGAGCCGGGCTGATCGATCGGTCAACGTGGGCGCAGCTGGTGGGCTTGGAAGCCCCGCGGGTCGGCGCCCCCAACGACCGCTCGTCACTTGAGCAGATGTGCGCTTGGAAATGCGTCGGACTCGCTCTCCTGACCGCCGACTGGAAAACGAGTTGTCCGCAAAATACGTATATAGATGGACACCGCCCGCCATCCGATCCTAGTCTGGTATCGGACTGAGATGGGGATACTGCAAGGCACTCTCGCGCTCGCACTCGCGCTGTCGGCTGCGCCCGCGCAGCAAGACGTCGCAGCCGCAGCCGAAGCTTTTGGTACCGCGCAGCGAGCGGAATTCGCCCGCGATTGGGGGCGAGCGGCGGACTTCTACGAGATGGCAGACAGCTTGTCGCCGTCGAGGGAGGCCCTACGTAGCGCAGCCAAGGCTCGCTTCTCCGCCGAGGACTTCGCCGCCGCGGCGACGCTGGCCCTCGCGCTCAAGCGCCGCTACGGCGATGACAACAAGAGCCTCGAGGTCTCCGACCGCATCCTCAACGAGACCAGCCCCGCCCTGGTTCGCGTCAAGCTGCGGTGTGACAACCCGTGCGTCGTGTCGGCGAACGAACGGGCGGAAGGGGACGTCCGAAACCTGACACACGAGTTCTTCGCCGACCCGGGCGCGCTTGACCTGGTCGCGTCGTTTGAGGATGGAAGCTCCTCAGATGCCTCGGTGGAAGGCAGCGCCGGCGAAACCCTCAGCGTCCGGCTCATCCAGCCGATCCCGCCCCCGACATCGGCGCGCCTCCCCGATTTTGTCGATGAAGAGCCGCAAGAGTCCCGAGGTCGCAGGACGCTTCCGCCCGTCTACTTCATCGCCGGCGCTGTCGTCACACTCGCCAGTGCATCCGCGCTGACGTGGTCCGGCCTCGACGTCTTGGCCCAGCGGGACGACTTCGAGACGGATCCAACGCAGTCACGGCTCGACCGAGGACAACGGGGCGAACTCCGAACGAACGTCCTCATCGCCACCACGGTGACCTTCGGCGTCGCCACCGCGGTGCTGGGGGTGTTCACCGACTGGCGCCGTCAGGGTTCATCCAAGCGCGAGCAGGCGCACTGGACCGGCCGTGGTTTGGAGATCCAGTTTTGACTGTCGAGCAGGGAGACCCGATTCGCCACATCGTCTTCGTGGCCGATGCCGGCGCGGCGATGGACACCCTTCAGGCGGTCACCGAGTTCGAAGGCTACACGGTCACGCGGGTTCAAGACCCCGACCAGCTCGAAGCCGCGCTCACCTCGAGGTCTCCGATGGACGCGCGAGTTGTCGTCGACAGCAGCAACCGCGAAGGCCTCGGCAGCAGCTTCCTCGGCCGTCTCAACAAGTTCCCGGTCTGGCTCGACGTCCCCATCGTCTACCTGATCGATCCCGGACAAGCGGGCCCGCCCGAGCCGGGCATTGCGCTCAAGAAGCCGGTCACAGCTCCCACGCTGGTTCGCACCCTGCAATCGCTCGACGAATCGAGCTCCTACTCCCGCATTCGCCAGGCTCAGAGCGGCATCGAGCGCTTCGGCGACTACGAGCTGTTGGCGAAGATCGCCAGCGGTGGCATGGGCACCGTCTACCTCGCTCAGCGTCGCAACCAAATCGGCTTTCATCGCCTCCACGCGGTGAAGGTCATGCACCCGCACCTCGTCGAGGACCCTGAAGTCACGGCCAGCTTCCTCGACGAAGCGGCCGTCGCCTCTCGGGTTCACCACGGCAACGTCGCCGCGATCGTCGACCTGGGAGAAGAGAACGAGCGTCCATACATCGTCATGCAGTACGTGGAGGGATGTTCGCTCTCCACCCTGCTGCGCGCACGACGAGGGCCATCTCCTCCCACGCTGGTCGGCGCGATCATGATCGACGTCCTCGACGGCCTCCACGCGGCACACACGCTGATCGACGACGATGGTGCGCCCATGTCGATCGTGCACCGTGACGTGTCCCCGGAGAACATTTTGGTCGGCGTCGATGGCATTGCCCGCATCGCCGACTTCGGGATCGCCAAGGCGCGCAACCGCATCTCCTCCACGGAGCAGGGGATCCGTAAGGGCAAGCTGCTGTATCTCTCTCCGGAGCAGTTGCGGGACCAGGGGCTGGATCCTCGGGTCGACGTGTACGCCGCTGGCGTGGTGCTTTGGAACGCGCTCACCGGTCGCCGCCTGTTTGCTGCGGAGTCCCCCGCCGGCGTGCTGCACAACATCGCGACGGCCGACGTGCCGCCGCCCAGCACCGTGGACGGCTCCATTCCCACCTCACTCGACGAAGTCTGCTTGCGGGCACTCGCGCGTGATCGGGACGAGCGTTACTCAAGCGCGGCGGAGATGGCCCAGGCTCTGCGCTCCGCGATGGTGCGGCTCGGGCTCTCCGTCACACCTCAAGATGTGGGTGGCTGGGTCCGCAGTGTGTGTGGCGACGAGCTCGAAGCCCGCCGCGCGCTGGCTCGCCAACGACGACGCACCGCGGGACTGCCTACAACGTCCGTCCCCGCGCTGTCCAAAGTCGGCCTCACCGAGCCCGCCGATCTGTCTGCGGAGGATGGACACACGCAGATCGCAATGTCCACCACGCCAGTGCCCGGCGATGGTAGCTGGACGCCATACCAAGCCCCTGAGCCCATCCC
>CAYGTG010000120.1:0-8275 GCA_964352485.1 uncultured Nannocystaceae bacterium
GCGCAACGGGGGGTGGCGGGATGGGTCATCGGGTTGGTGAGCGGGGTCTACTTCGTGGGTCTCGCCACCGGAAGCTTTGGGGCGAGCGGCCTTGTGGCGCGGGTCGGCCACGTGCGCACCTTCACCGCCCTGAGCGCGGTCATGGCTTCGAGCGTGTTGGGCATCGCCCTGTCGACCCATCTGGTGGTGTGGCTGATCGCCCGTTTTGCGATTGGCGCGGCCATGGGTGGGCTCTACGTCGTCATCGAGTCGTGGCTGACGCTCGCCTCACCCAGCGAGCAGCGTGGTCGCGTGCTGGCCGTCTACCAGATGGCCGTCTACGGTGGGCTTGCGCTGGGTCAACTCCTCCTCGCGGTGCCGGACCCGTCCGGAACGCGGCGGCTGATGATGGCTGCGGCGTTGGTGTGTCTGGCGGCGGTGCCGGTGGCGTTGTCTCGTTCCGAGGTGCCGCGGCTCGCCGTGACCAAGCGCCTCGAATTCCGCACGATGACCCGCGTGGCGCCTTTGGGCCTGTTCTGCTCCGGCGTTGCGGGGGTGACCAACGGTGCCATCTACGGCGTCGCCCCTGCGATGGTCGAGGGCCTTGGTTTCGACGACGCCCAGGTGGTCCTCACCATGCTGGCGTTCGTCCTCGGCGGCGTGGTGTTTCAGTGGCCGGTCGGCAAGGCTTCCGATATGCTCGACCGGCGCCTGGTCATCTCGGGCGCCGCGGCTTTGGGGAGCGCCGCCGCAGCCTTTGGAATGTGGACCGACGGCTTGTGGCCCTTGGTGCTGGTGGCCAGCGTCCTGGGTGCGACGCTGTTCTCGCTGTACCCCGTGGCCGTCGCCTACACCTTCGACCGGGTGGCGCCCGACGAGGTGCTTGGGGCCTCGACGGCGCTGTTGATGGTCTACTTCGCCGCTTCATCCTTCGGCGCGGTGGCGTCCGCGATCGCACTGGACGTTTTCGGCCCGACCGGCTTTTTTGCCGTCGTGGGGCTGGCGTCCGGGACCCTGGTCGCCTACGCGCTCTTCCGCGCCGGATTCTACGACTCCATCGCGGACGGCGACAAGTTGCACGCCTTCGCTGTCCCGCGGACATCACCCCTCGCAGGCGAACTCGATCCTCGGATCAGCGAACAGGACCACACCCTCATCGATCCCTCGTTGGGCGAGTGAGCCTGAGTCCGGAGATCGGGCACGGCAGTCCCACCGGGTGGGACCTCGACGCTGTGTTCGCGCTCCCGTAGGCTCACGGGGATGCGGTCTTGGGTCGGGACGATTTCGCTGCTGGTCTGCGGATGTTCCGGTGACGATTTCGCGGTGGCACTGCGCGAGGGGACCCACGGCGGGACCGACCTCGGCGCGCAGCGGCGCGTGGTCGCGCTGCCTCGGGCCGGCGAACCTGCGGCGCCTGCTGGCCTTCGCTGGGAACCGGCGTTCTCGAGCCAGCTGCCCTCGTTGCAGAGGCTTCGTTCCAACGCCGCGCGGCGGTCTGGGATCGATCAACCCGATCTCGCCCGCGTCCTCTCGGCCCGAATTCCCCTGAGCTGGTCGGATGACGACGCCCGCCGATGGGCGGCTGAGCTTCACGCCGACACGCAGTGGGCTGTGCTTCGCCTGGCCCCCGTGCCCTCCCCCGAAGACTTCGAACCAACTACGCCCTCCTTCGTGGATGCGCAGAGCTACCGGAGCGCTGCGACGGGCATCGATATCGACGGGGCACAAGCCCTGGGTTTCCGCGGGGCTGGGGTTTCGATTCACGAGGTCGAGTACGGCTGGCGAGATGCACACGAAGATCTCGTCGACGTCGATCTCCATCCGGAGCCGGGGCAAACGGTCGCCGCTGCGGCGTTTGAGATGGGCCTCGCGCCCGACCACGGGACCGCGTCGGTGGGCATGCTCATCGCGCCCCACAACGACTACGGCATCGACGGCATGGTTCCGGACGCCGCGCTGTACACCTATCCGGAGTGGACGGAGGAGGACGGGCTTCGCAGGGCCAATGCCATCGCCGCTGCGGTTGCGCAGGCAGAACCCGGGGACATCGTCATGCTGCAGATGCAAGCCCAGCATCCGCAGACGGGGCAGCTTGGCCCCGCGGAGCTGGAGCCCGACGTCTGGATGTTGACCCGAATGGCGACCGACGCTGGCGTGCTCGTGGTCGCGGCCGCGGGGAACGGTGCGCTCGACCTGGACGGCGTCGATACACAGGACTACGCGAACCTGGGAGACAGCGGAGCGATCCTCGTGGGCGCCGCATCCCCCGACGATCGAGTCGCGCTACCGTTCTCCTCCCATGGGCGACGCGTGGACCTGCAGGGCTGGGGTGCGTCGGTCTTTTCACTGGGCTACGGCGACTTCGAACGACTCGGTGATGATGACAACCAGGCCTACACGGACACGTTCGAGGGGACGAGTTCGGCGCTCCCGCTCGTCGTGAGTGCGGCGGCGCTGCTCATCGAGGCGTTCGTCACGGTCGAAGGCTCTCCTCCGGATCCTCTTGATGTCCGACGCCTTCTCGTCGCGACGGGGCATGCGCAGGGGGACGGCGTCCACGTCGGGCCTCTTCCCAATGTCACCGAAGCGATCGCATGGGTCGGTGCACGTGAGGCCGAGCCTCCGGTCCTGGAGATCTCCGAGCCGGCCGACGACTTCGAGGTGGCGATCGATCTCGGCGGGGAGCTGGTCCTCGCGGTCGAGGTCTCTGTCGAAGACGCCAGCCCGATCTATCGCGTGGAGCTCGAGGTCAACGGTGAGGTCTGGTTGTCGGCCGACGAGGCGCCGCCGTTCGCATTCGAAGGCGTCAGGCTGAGCGAGGGCGAGCATTCGGTCCGAGCCCGGGCCACCGATGTTTGGGGCCAGGCGGCGTGGAGCGAGCTGCGATCGATTTCTGTGATCGTCGAGGACAAGCCCGGCGGTTCCTCGACGGGAAGCGTCGACGAAGGATCGGGCTCGAGCGGTGGTGGATCCGGCGGCGTGGATGCCCAGCCTTCCGGCGGATCGGGGTGCCGAGTCGGTCGCGACCCCGCCCCGCGTTCTGGGATGCTGTGGGGGCTGCTCATTGCGATCGCCTGGTCGCGCCGACGCGCAAGGTGAAACGCACCAAAGCTGTGTGAGATCTGCCGGGGCTTCGCGAGCCAGACGTCGGTGTTGCCCCCACCAGGGCGTACGGCACAGCACGCGCGGCACGTGAGCGGATTCAAGCCGAGTTTGAACACCGTTCTGCAGCTCCTGGTCGGCGTTCAGCTTGACACGCTTTGTGCCGCGTCCTTACCCTTCTCCTCTGGATGGCGCTTCGCCTCATCATCGAAGACGACGAGGGCACGACAACTGTTGTGCCGCTCGGTGCTGACGCCATCACGATCGGGCGCCAACAGGGCAACACGATCCAGCTCACCGAGAAGAACGTCTCGCGTCGTCATGCCCGTCTCTTCCACGAGCCCGACGACGAGGCCTGGTCCATCGAAGACCTCGGCAGCTACAACGGGGTGAAGATCAACGGCGCGGCCGTCGAGGCCCGCAACGAGCTCAAGGAAGGGGACGTCGTCCAGATCGGCGACTACCATCTCACGCTCACCGAGAACGCTGACAAGACCGCGGTCAGTCCTGCGCCGACCGCCGCCAACGACCTGGGCGTCGCTCCCGAAGAGCCGATGCTGGCCAGCTCGAGCAACGACCTGCCGCGGCTGTCGACCGAGGACCTCGCGGCGCTGCAGTCGGGGCCGGTTCCGATCCATTCCATGGGCGACTCGGGTGCTATCCCCGCGATTGCGCATCCGGGCGGACCCAACCCGTTCGAGGAAGAGCGCAAGAGCAGCACGGGACTCCTCATCGGCGCGGGCGCAGTTCTCGTCGGCGCGCTGATCTTCGCGGTGGCCTGGCTGGCGGGCACCGGCAACGACGAAGTCGGGGGCAACACCGCCATCGCGGCGAAGCGTCCGACCGTTGCCGAAGATCCGCGGGAAGGCCTGCGCGAAGATCCGCGGGAAGATCCGCGGGAAGATTCGCAGCAAGATCTGCAGGACGATCCGCGGGCCATCGCTGCCGCCGAGCCCGGAGTCGTTGAGGACACGGGCGCCGTCGAGGCTGATCCCGAGCCGGACGACTCGGCCGGCGTCGTCGAGCCGGACCCTGTCGCACGGGTCGACGACACCCCCGAAGTGGCGGACCCGCTCGAGGTCGATCCCCAGCCGGCATCCCGTCCAAAAAAGCCGCGCAACGGCAAGAAAAACCCGAAGTCCGGCAACCAGACCAAGAAGCCGCCGCCGCCTCCGGAAACGCCGGAGCCAGCGGTGGACGCCGAGGCGTTGCTCAAGGAGGCCAGAAATGCTTCTTTGAGCAGGTTCTCGCAGTGCTACGACCTGGCGAAGAAGTCCCACGACGTAAGCCGTTCGGCTCGGGCCGCCAACCTCATGGGTGCGTGTGCCTGCAAGATGGGCGACGAGGGCAAGGCGAAGCGGGCCGTTGCGAAGCTGCGTGGGGCCAACAAAGACAACGTCGTCAAGCTCTGCGCCGCCAAGGGCATCACGCTCTAAGTTCGCCGGGTTGGTTCAGGACGCGCTCGGCAACGCCTTGGCCGGACCCGACGGCAGAGCTTTCTCGCTCGCGAGCACCCTCTGCGCCGCATTGAATCCGCACATGCCGTGCACGCCGGCGCCCGGGTGGGCGTAGCTCGAGCACAGATACAGGCCGTCCACGGGCATCTTGTAGCGGAAGTAGGGGAAGAAAGGGCGGAACAAGAGCTGACGGTTCCAGGCGTTGCTGCCCCCGCCAAGATCACCTCCGACGAGGTTGGCATCCATGGCCTCGAGGTCGGGCGGCGTGACGATGGCGCGGGCTTGAATCGTGCTGCGAAACCCCGGCGCGAGCGATTCGATGCGTGCCTCGACGCGATCGGCGAAGGCCTCGGCGGAGCCTTCCCATCCGCCCTCAAGCGCAGGCGGTACGCGCGAGTAGGCCCAAAGCGTGTGCCCTCCCTCGGGCGCCCGCGTCGGGTCGGCGAGGCTTTGCTGCCCAAGCACAAGATACGGATTGTCCGGGAGGCTGCCGCTGCGAACCTGGGCAGTGAACGTGCAGAGGTCGTCGAGGCTGTCGCCCGCGTGCACGACCGACGCGCGGCGTGCCTCCTCGTTGGCCCAAGGGACCGGAGCACTGAGGGCCCAGTCCATCTTGAACGCGCCCCATCCGCGGGGGTAGGTGCGGCACCGCTCGAGAATCCGATTCGGGACCCACTGTTCGTCGACCATGGTTCGCAACAGCGCGACCACGTCGGTATCGGCGAGCACGGTGCGAGCCGGGATCTCGTCGCCGTTTTGGAGACGGACGCCGTGGGCTCGCCCGTCGCGAACCATGATCTTCTCGACCCGTGTGCCCAGACGGGCGGTGCCGCCGTGGCTTTCGAAACATTTGAGGAGCGCGTCGGTGATGCTTTGTGCACCACCCTTGGGCACGACGTAGCCGCCGGTGGTCGCGGTCATCGCGAGCATGTAGCCCAGGGCGGCACCGAACCAATCGTCGGGACCCACGTCCACATGCAGGGCGAGTCCGGGCATGACGCGCCTCGCTGCTTCGGACTCGAACCACCGCTGTGCGACCCATCGACCTTTCGACCCAAACACCGAGCCGATGCGCATCAGGTGAAACGGGAACAACCGCAGTGCTGGGCCGACCGCCGGAAACGTCCGCATCAAGACGTCGAGCAGGTGCGGTTCGATGCTCTGGTAGTGCTGGGCGACCGCCCGGAACTTGTCGCCGTCCTTCGGGCTTCCGAACATCTTGGCGGCTTGATCCAGGTCGCGGCTGATGCATGCGATGGTGCCGTCCGGCGCGGGGTGGGCGCTCTCGATGTCCGAGGCGCACCACTGCAGACCGTACTGTTCGAGCCCCAGGTGCTTGAACGCTGGGCTGAGCGATCCCCACGGGAAGAACGCTGCCCCCACGTCGTGCACGTAGCCGGGCAGGGTGGATTCCACCGAGCCGACCGCCCCGCCGAAACGATCGGGGTTGGCTTCGAGAAGCAGTGTATTCACGCCAGCTTGCGCGAGCATGCAGGCTGCGACGAGCCCGTTGGGTCCGGAGCCGATGACCACCGCGTCGGGATCTGTCACGGGCGGAAGCTACCCTACGATGGCCGACGTGTCGCGTCTGGTAGCATGCAAGCGATGGTCGACATGTCTGCCCAGATCGATAGGGCCGTGGAGGTCCTGCTCGGTGGTGGCGTGGTCGCGTTTCCGACCGACACCGTCTACGGCGTGGGGGCATTGCCCACACACGAAGCCGCGATCGATCGCATCTACTCGATGAAGGGTCGACCCCGGACACGGGCGCTCATCATCCACGTGCATGAGCGGGACGCCATGTCCGCCATCGCGGACAACGTGCCTGAGTACGCTCGTCAGTTGGCCGAGGCTTTCTGGCCCGGCGCACTCACGCTCGTGCTGTCGCGCACCGATGCCGTCCCCGCCTACGTCACTGGCGCGCGTCCGACGGTGGGACTCCGCATGCCCAATCACCCGGTCGCGACGCGTTTGCTTCGGGCGCTCAACGAGCGTAGCGACGAGACGGTAGGAATTGCAGCGCCTTCGGCCAATCGATTCGGAGACACGCCGGCGGCGACCGCCCAAGAGGTCGTCGCACGTCTGGGCGCGCCGGGCAGTGGCGCGGGATCGCCGGACATGATCCTCGACGGTGGTGCGTGCCCGGGAAAGGTGCCCTCCACCATCTTGGACTGCACGGGCGAGTGGCCGCGAGTGTTGCGACGGGGTGCGACGAGCGTGCAGGCGATCGAAGAAGTGATCGGCCGCTTCGTGAAGCAGTAGCTGCTGGCCCCTAGGGCGTCGCCCAACCGGTCTCGATCAGGCCTTCCATGATCTGTTGCCCGCGCAGGGGCCAGATCGGATGGAGCTCGGCGCCGAGCTCGTCCGCGAGCCCGTTCGCGGCCTCTGCCGTGGTCGTCCCACTTTGTCGTGCGCGGAGCAGAACTTGCCGCGTCATGTTGAACACACTCTGCTCCCAGTCGCGCTCCAGATGTCGGGCGATGGCCGGGTCGTTGGGGACGTGGCCATAGGCTTCGTTGGCGCAGTTGACGATGCCCATCCGGTTGGCGACGAAGTCGGGTACGTAGACGATCTCTCGGCGGACCAGTGCATCCATGTCTCGCTTGTCATCGAGCAGCTGGTTGTTGGCCGCGCCACACACGATGCCGGTGCGAAGGCGCTCGATGGTGCCGGGGTGGAGGATTCCGCCCAGCGCATTCGGAGCGAAGATGTCGCATGGGGTGTCGAAGATAGAGATGTCGTCGGGCGCACAGTGCCGAAGCTCGACCGGCGCGCCCTCGAAGCGGGACCGGAGCTCTGCGAGCCGGGCCTCGTTGATATCGGAGGCGACGATCGAAGCCACGCCGCGCTCGAGCAGCGTGGACATCATAAAGGTTGCGACGTTGCCGGCACCCTGCATCGCGATGCGTTTTCCAGCCAGCGTGCCCCGGTCCAGCACGTCGAGCGCGGCCTCCATGGCACAAACGACCCCGACCGCGGTGGGTCCCGATGGGTTTCCAGAGCCGCCTTGTTCGGCCGGGATACACGTGGTGTGGCGGGTCCCAGTGAAGACCGCCTGCATGTCGGGCGGGGTCGTGCCTGCGTCCTCGGCGGTCACGTAGCAGCCGCCCAACGAGCTCACGAAGCGCCCATATTCCGCGTAGACGAGGTCTCGATAGGGACGCTCTTGCCAAGCGACATCGTCGCGCCGAGCGATGATCCCCTTGCCGCCGCCCCACCAGAGGCCGGCCATCGCGTTCTTTCGCGTCATGCCGACCGCGAGCCGGAGCCCGTCGCGGACGAGGGCTTCGAGGGTGGGGTAGGGCCAATGGCGCAGACCCCCGGCCGCTTGCCCCCGGCTCGTCCGATGGACGAACGCGGCCAGCAGCGCGCCACTTTCGGGGCCAACCTCGAAGAAAACACCTTCGTGATCGAGAAAATCTCGCGTGTCGCTCTCCAAGAGCTCACGAATCGGATCGAGGAGCGGGTGGGAGCTCTCGAGCGGGCCCGATGGCGCGCGGCGGACCACGTAGCCTCGGCCGCCAACGCTGCGTAGCTGATCGACGAATGCTTGTGGGGTGGTCGCAAGCAGCGAACTCATCGGGCAAGAATGTACACCGCGACGTGTGGAGCTTGGAGGGGTGGAGGGCGGCTAAGTAAAAAAATGGCGCAAGGGGCCGGACACCAGCTCCGCACCGATGTGTCTGCAATCTGCAGAAAACCTACGCCCGGCTCCTGCGTGACAGCCCAACAGAGGA
>CAYGTG010000120.1:8285-12842 GCA_964352485.1 uncultured Nannocystaceae bacterium
GCCCTACAGAGGTCTCGACGACGATGAAGTTCAAGGGTGCAGTGGTGGCGGGTTTGATGGTGTTCGTCGGCTTGACGGTGCCTTCTGTGGCAGATGCATGCCTGCGAATGAAGCGGCGACGGGTCCAGAAGGTGGACCACAAGCTGCAAGACGTGAATCGAGCCGAGCATCTGCTCGCCAAGGGGCAGGGGGCGAGGGCGGCCAAGGTTGCGCGGAAGCGCTTCGGGAAGTTCACAGCCGCGACCGGTGAGCCCGACTCCGGGAAGGCGCTGTTCAACCGCGCGCAACGGACCATCGCCCTAGCAGCGGTTCGGGCCGAGGGGGCGATCGATCTGGGCAAAGGCATGCGCGGCAAGACGGGCCCGCAGCGGCTGAGCAACCTGGCCTGGGCGACGAGCATCCTCGAGATCCAGGCGGCGGCGGAGCCCGACAATCTTCTGCTGCGCACCTACTGGGCCGAAGCGCTGATGCACCAGCCCGGTGGCGATGCGCAAGCGGTCCAGCTCCTCAGTCAGCTCGCCAATGATGACCTGATGCCAACCGCTCGAGGCTTCGCGCTGCTCGCCCAGGGACAACAACGCCTTGGCGACGTGTCGGGGCGCGACCTGTCCTTGCAGCGTTGCCGCGAGCTCGGTGAAGGCGACGACATCTGCTCGGTGGCATGATGCGCACAGGGCTGTTCATCGTCGCGTTGCTGCTCGGGGGGTGCGAGTCGGACGCTCCGCCGGAGGCCTCCAGCCCGGCGGATGACGTCCCGGCCGTCCTCGAGGCGTCGCCGCCGGTGCGCTCACCAGAGCTCGTGGCCGACGCGGCGGTGGTCGAGCACGGCCGAGCCTTGCTCTCGCAGTATCAGTGCAACCGTTGCCACGACATCGCGGGTGTCGAGCCGCCCGAGCTCGACTACGACTGCGCGGGCTGCCACCAGCAGATTTTGGCGGGGACGTTTGAGGCGACCCCCGAGGAGTTGGCGCAGTGGCAAGGGCGCCTGCACTCGCTCGACGAAGTCCCGAGCCTGACGCAAACCGACCGTCTATCGCGGGCATGGGTGGCCGGCTTCTTGCCCGATGCCCACGACGTTCGTCCCAACCTCTTGGCCAGCATGCCGCGCTTCTCGATGCCGGCGAAGGACGCCGATGCGATCGCTGCTTTCTTGGTGCCGACGGCCGAATCGTCCGCTCCCGAGGCTGGCGACCCCACCACAGGGCGCGCGTTGTTGGAGTCCAAGGGCTGCGCGTCGTGCCACCGGATGACGGGCGTTCCGGCGCTCGCTGCACGCCCCACACCGGAGACGCTCGCGCCGGATGTCTTCGCTCGTGGACAGAAGATGGCACCAGACCTTCGATTCGCCCGGGACCGGATGCGTCCGGCCGCGATGGTCGAATGGATCGTCGACCCCAAGTTGGTCAAAGCCGATGCGTCGATGCCCTCGATGGGCGTGACACGAAGCGAGGCGATCGACATCGCGACGTACCTGCAGGAGGCAGAGCTTGGGCCGATCCCGCTCGGTGAACCACCCGTGCTGCCCCCTGTGCTGGATCGAGCGGTGACCTACGCCGAGGTGCACGAGCGGATCTTCGGCAAGATCTGTCGGCACTGTCACTCGGATCCGAACGTGGTGATCGGCGATGGGGGCCCGGGCTACGACGGGGGATTCGGCTTTCCCAAGCGCGCGCTGGATCTCTCGACCTATGCCGGGTTGCGTTCGGGGAGTCTCGACGATGATGGGAAGCGGCGCAGCGTCTTCAAGGACGTGGATGGACAGCCCCGGATCGTTGCGCACCTGCTCGCCCGACATTCAGAGCTCGCCGGGCGACCCGTGGAAGGCGTTCGCGGCATGCCATTGGGGCTTCCGCCCATTCCCATGGACGACATCGTCTTGCTGAAGACTTGGATCGAGCAAGGCCGCAAGAAAGGTCCCGCTTGATGAAGCGCTTGTTTGTTTTCTTCCCGCTGGCGATGGCCTGTGATGTCTCGGCTTCGCAGCCCACAGACACGGCGAAGGCGCCGCCGGCGGAGACCGTGGTCGTTTCGGAGGTCGCGCCTGAAGACGTCTCGCCACCGCCACGAACCGAGCCCGAGTCCACTCCTCCCGCGGATGAGCGCGCCGCGGCGCTGTCGATCGTGGAGTTGAAGCCGTCCGCCGGTCCGTTGCGGCAACAGCTTCGGCTTCACAGCAAGCGGGGTGCCAAGAAGGGACAGCGCGTGGTGCTGGAGATGGGGGCGCCGTGGTGTCCTCCGTGCAAGCGGGCCAAGGCACTGCTCGCCGAGGACGAGGTGAAGGCAGAGCTGCGGGGTGTGGTCTTGCTTCGGGCCAATAGCGACGTTTGGGGGCAAAACCTCGATGCTCTGGGGTTTGACGCGCCGGTGATCCCCGTCTACTACGCGCTCGACGAAGCGGGAGGCCCCAGCGGAGACTCGGCGCGCGGCGACCGATGGAAGAGTCGCGACGAGGTCCGCAAGGGGTTGCTCGCGTTTCTCCGCGGCGAGTAGCCTTGCGCTCAATGCGAGAGATCGAGACGTCCGAAGATCTGGTTGCGTGGCTCGCCGAGTCGGACCGCCCCGCGGCCGCCGTTCAAGAGTTGGACCTGCGTCCGTTCGCAGATGTGTTCGGCGTGCAGTCGTTTCCGGGATCGCTGTTCCTGGGGTGCGAGATGACCGACGTCGAGGCCGGACACTTGGTGAACACTGGCGCGGTGGTGCTGAAGAACCGAGCGCACTTCCTCTTCACCACCCATCGCCGCGCGCTGTACACCCCAGGAGAACTGTTCGCCGACTTCGACCTGGCCGATCCGCAGGCGCACGCCACGACGCTCGACCACAAGATCTACCTGCAGTACGTCGAGCAGGGCGCGCACCGGCCGGATTCGATCGAGGTTTCGCTCGCGCGCCGGCTCCACGACCACAGCATCACCGATGCACTCGAGGAGGTGCTTGCCCAGCGCAAGGTCGTGGCGATCATGGGCGGACACGGCATGGAGCGTCGCGACCCGATGTACGCCGCCGTGGCTCGCATCGCTCGGACGCTCACCCGACGCGGCTACTTCATGCTGTCCGGAGGCGGCCCGGGGGCGATGGAGGCGACGCACCTGGGGGCGTACCTGGCCAACTTCGACGACGACACGCGATTGGCAGACGCGCTTGCGATGTTGTCCCCGAGGCCTGAGGGCGCAACCCTGGGCAAAGAGTACGCCGACCCGGACTGGCTTCACCGTGCGATTCGAGTCCGGACGGAGCTGCCGCTGCCGGAGGATCATCGGTTCGACAGCCTCGGCATCCCCACCTGGCACTACGGGCACGAACCTCCCGCAGCTTTCGCGACGATGATCGCGAAGTATTTCGCCAACAGTGTTCGAGAGGAGGGGTTGCTCGCTGTGGCCAACCATGGCGTCGTCTTTTCTCCGGGAAGCGCGGGCACCACCCAGGAGATCTTCCAAGACGCGGCGCAGAACCACTACGCTTCTCATGGCTCGCCCGCGCCGATGGTGTTCCTGGGCACCGAGCACTGGACGAGCACGCGCCCGGTCTGGCCGCTGCTGCGACACGTCGCGAAGGGGCATGCGTACTACGACTTGCTGTTCCTCAGCGACGATGAGGACGCCATCGTGGAGCGGATTCTCGAGTACGAGCCCGCGGTCTAGCGGATGGGCGCGCAGATCTGAAGACCGAGGGGTTCGGAGCGACCCCACACCCCGAAGGGGGGGCGCAGAAACCCGGCACGGACTTTGGGCGTGAGGTACTAGGTCTGGCAGCCGGTGGTGCCGCCGTGCCGGGTTTCACCACGGGTTGCTGGGGCGGATGTCCGGCTTGTGGCCATCCGCTGGGCCGAAGAGCCAGTTCAGCCTTGGCCGCGCATGGGAGCCGCGCATGCCGGAATTGGGCCCGCAGAAATCGCGGGCTGCAAGGGCGGGCGGCGTGGTACAGCCACCTCAGAGGGACGGCTCGAGCACGGCGAGGTTACGGCCAAGCGATGTGCGAAGACCGCCCCGAAGCAAAAGGAAGAACAAGCGATGACCTCAGACGACATGCTGGCCCGACTCGGACTCCAAGCCCGAACCACCTCCACCGACTATCTGCTTCCCGCCCTCGGCATCTTTGGCGTGGGCATTCTCGTGGGCGCCGGGGTCGCTCTGACCCTCGCCCCAAAGTCCGGAACCGAGTTTCGGCACGACCTGCGCGAAAGCGCGGCCAGATTGCGGGAGCGAGTCCGCAGAAACCGCGACACCTTGAAGGATCTCGAGTCGATGTCGCGCGACGAGATCTACGCGCAAGCCCAGGAGATGGAGATCGACGGCCGGGGCGACATGACCAAAGAGGAGCTGGCCAAGGCGGTACGAACCGCATCGTGATACCCAACGGTGTGCTGCGACCCTCGGATCGAGGCCAAGAGAGAATCGCCGACGCACTGGCTGACGTCGCACTGGCCACGCAGCGGCTCATCGTCGACCGGGCGGAACTGCTTCGGTTGGGGATTCAACGGGATGCCCGAACGTATGCCGTCGGTCTCGCTCTGGGGGCTGCCGCGCTCACGATGGTTGGCATCGCCTTGCTGTTGGGGAC
>CAYGTG010000121.1:0-2510 GCA_964352485.1 uncultured Nannocystaceae bacterium
AGGGGGTTTCACCGTGCAGCAACCCCACATATGTGTACAACGAGACCATCCCTTCTGCTGCCCCGCAGTCGGTGTCGATTCCGATGGACGACATCCGTGGAATCATCCTCGATGGCGATCCGACGTCACAGCTCGTGGGCTCGTGCAACCCAGACGCAACGGTGACCCCAACGCCAGCGGGGTTCGCGACGACGACGATTGCGTGCGGAACCTTCGAGGTCGATAGCGAGGGCTGTGGAGATGGGGTCTGCGTCCCACAACCGGCCGCGCCCTACGACGCGCCGGTCTGCGTCTGGGCTGAGGGCGATCTGGAATGCCCGGCAGGCTTCGGCGACCGGACCGTCTACCACTCCGGATACACGGATGACCGGGACTGTTCGTCCTGCTCGTGCGGTTCGCCGGAGGGAGACTGCGACGGCGAGCGGGTTTCCTTGCGCGGCTGGTGTGAAGAGGCGTCTCCATGCTTCGAAGGCCCATTCACGCCTCCGGGGACATGCGGGCCGGGCGGAACGTGGGCGTGCGAACGGACAGCCCGGTTCTACGTTGACGAGATTGGCTTCTGCGAAGAACTCGGACCGTTCGACTTCTGCAACGCGTTCCTGGACCCCAACTGCGACGAGAACCATGCCGTCACAGAGCTTCGGGACCTCTCATACGATGCTGGGGTCGCGACTGGCTCGTGCACCCCCTCGGGCGGCAACCCGACGGGCACCGTCGACGGAGTGGAGGCAACGACGCTGTGCTGCTCAGGGGGCTGATGCGTCCTGCTACGTTGGCCGAGCGATATCCTTCGCGGGTTCGCGGGCTCATTTCTGAGGAGAGCCCGAGCGGTAGGATCTGCCCGCAGTATCCGAAGGAGGCGTTAGAATCTCGCCTCTAGTAGAACTAGAAACGCGAAGACCCGCGGATGGGCCCTTTCTCAGGAACATCCGCGGGTCTCAAGTCTCGCTCAGTTCGGCGCTACTCGGTGACCCAGATGTTGTCGACGAGGAGCAAGTTCCGGTCATCAGAGTTGTTTCGGAACGCGACGAACACGTCTTGGGTGACAACCGCAGCCAGATCAACCGAACGCCACTGCAAATCCGGACTTTCGTTCGCGATCTCGAAGACCGGAGTCACCGACGGCTCCATCGCAGGGTTGAGCGCAAGAAAGGCCGTGGGGTCTCCGGAAGCAATGAAGTCTGTGAACTCGCTGACGGTGCTCGGCACAACATACACCTCGTACCCATCGGCGAAGATGGGGTTGGGATCCGTCGCACGGGCATTCCAGGACAGCGTAGCGGTCGCGGCGAGGGTGATCGCGGGGCTGATAATCCAGTCGTCCGATTGGCCCGCGGGCATGTACCAGGACGTGCTGACCGCCGAGAAGTTCGGGCCGTCGAGCACACTCGAGATGACCCACGCGTCGTCGACAAAATCGGTCGCCATCGCGGGAATTAGCCCATCGACGTTCTGCACGGTCCAGCCCGCCGGCAGCACTCCCCCTTCAAAGTCCTCCGAGAATGTGAAGGTCGGGACTTCGTACGAACAGAAGCCGCCTTCGGTGCAGACTGCACCATCGGGACAGGTCTGAGCACCGCTGCAGTCGAGCACGCACTCATCTCCACCCGCGCCGTCGATGTCCTGGCACGCGACCGGGGCATCACCGGTCTCCGGCGCATCGGGACAGTCCGCCACAGGGTCGACACAGTCGGTCGCCGCGCAGACTTCGGTTGTCCCCGTGGCCTTGTCGACGCTCTCAATGCACGACTCGTTCGCGAGGCAGACGTTGTCCGGCTGGTTCGCGCAGTCGGCATAGCCGGAGTCGGGGACTACGTCCCAGGCGCAGAACGAGTTAAACGCGCACGACATCCCGTCTGGGCAGGTCTGTCCCGCGCCGCAGTCAAGGTGGCACTCCCCCATGTCATCCCCGGTCAGGTCATGGCAGGTCACCGGGGCATCCCCAGTATCAGGCGCGGGATTGCAGTCGTCCTCCGTGACACAGCCCGACGTGCAGAAGCCCAGGGTCTCATCCGGGTCGGTAATGCATCCCTCGTTCGCGTTCGCACAGCCCGCGTTGTTGACACAGTCGCCGTATCCGGGATCAGGTGCTGGCTCATCTCCAAACAAGCAGACTCCAGCCGAACAGAACATCCCCTCGGGGCAGTCTCCGCACTCAATGAAACAGTCCGCCAGGCCATCGCCTGTGAGGTCCTCACAAGCGACTTGGTCTTCGAAGGCTTCAGTTGGAGGAGCCGGACAATCGCACGCTTCTTCGCACCCTTGATAGAAGCAAACCCCGGCCGTCGGTGCCGTCACGTTGTCGACGAGGCAACCGGGAGTCAGGTCGGCCGACATACACACGCCGTTCCCCCCCTCCACACAGTCCAGATACTCGCCTTCCCCCCAGCCATCGGGGCACGTCGGCGCGTCGCCGTCTTCGACGCAGAAGCAGCCGACGCAGTTGAAGTTTGCGCCGCAGTCGGCCTCGACCGTGTCCGGGGTGCATTCGTCGTCGGCGTCGCAGCCGG
>CAYGTG010000121.1:2520-7542 GCA_964352485.1 uncultured Nannocystaceae bacterium
GGGCCAGGATGCCCAGCAGGACGCCCACGACGATGGCATGGCGCACGAGGTCGCCGTCGGTATTCGAGACCAGCAGGATCGTGGCGCCGATGGCGCCCGGACCTGCAATCAGGGGGGTTGCGAGCGGAAATACCGAGATGTCATCGCGCTGGACCGCTTCAGCGTTCTCCTCCTCGGTCGTCGACGTGCTGCCGGTGGTGGTGCCAGTCGGAGTGATGGTCGGATCCGTCGGATCGGTGACCGCCGTCGTGCCGTCCTCGGTGTCCGCATCGGTGTCGCCGGTGCCGCTGGTGTCATCGGTGCAGCCCGCAAAGCCAAGTGCGATGACTGCGGGAAACAGGTAAGCGAGTTTTTTCATGTGCGTGTGCCCTCTCTATGGTGCCTGGGAATGCCCAGCCGCAGAATCGACCCGGTCAGCGTACGGCAGTCCCACGGTTCGGCCAAGGTGGGTGAAGTCCCACCCTGAGCGAGGGGGCCGAACTAGCGGCCCCTGTGGAGCGCCTCGAGCTCTTCGGCTCCCGGCAGCGCCGAGAGGTCCGGCAGAAGCACGATCTCGATCCTTCGGTTGGCCGTCTTACCCGCCGGAGTGTCGTTGCTGGCTACCGGATGCGTATCCGCGAAGCTCGCCGCGCTGAGCTGCGCGGGCTTCATGCCCGCCGATTCCAGCGTCGCGCGCACGCCCAGGGCCCGCGCCGCCGCGAGCTCCCAGTTGTCCCCGAAGCGCTTGGTGTCGATCGGAACATCGTCGGTGTGCCCCTCGACCTGGAACGATCGACCCGACATCTCGGCGAGCACTGCGCCGACCTCCAGCAGCGCCGCCTCGCCCTGCGACGACAGCGACGCGGACCCGCTCCCGAACAGGATGTCGGTGGGCAACTCGAGCACCATCCGTCCATCGACGATCTTGACGCGGAGCTTCCCCGCATCGATGAGCTCCTGAAAGCGAGCGAGGAGCTTCTTGAACTCGTACACCCGCTGCTTCGCCGCCAGCTCCCGCTCGTTCGCGAGCGACAGGGCACGCTTCATCGCCTCGATGGAATCGGTCAGCGCCTCCTGGTCGTTCATCGCGTTCGCGAGCTCGGCTGCGCGCGCGTCCCGCTGCACCGCGGTCATCTCCAGCTCGCGGCGCAGCGTCGCTGCTTCTTGATGCGCAGCGTTCAGTTCCTCTTCGTAGCGGGCGAGCGTGGTGCGGGTTTGCTCGAGTTCTTCTCCGTGTCGCGCCCCAGCGTCGAGCAGCGCCTGGCGAGCATCGGCCAGCTGCGACTTGGTGGCGTCGTAGTCGGACTTGGGAACGCAGGAGGCGATGGAGAGCGCCACCAGAGACCCGAACATCGGTCGTCGCATGGCCGCGAACGTAGCAGGCGAGTGCGAGGCTCGCTCCCGCGGTGTGTGGTGGACCGCCTGAGGCCGTGGCATCATGCCGGCGTGAGTCGGTGGGCTGTTTCGGTCGTCTTGGCGCTTTGCGCCGCGGGCTGCACGCGGCTCAACGCGGCGTTCGTCGACGCGCAGGCGGATTCCGGCGGCTCCACCGAGTCCACGCTAGATCCCACGCGTGTCGGCGAGGAGGGCTCCGCGTCCACGAAGGGCGACAGCGCCGGCACCCTGGACCCCACCGAGCCCGAGCCGACGACGGACGGCTCCACCGGCGGCGATCGGTGTATCGAGCTCTCCGACCCAGAGCTCGGATGCGACCCCTATCGCGAGAATGGCTGCAACGACGGGCAGTGCCGTCCCTACGGAGGCGTCGATGATCTTGAGGGGGTGGCCTGCGTCCTCCAGGAGCTTACGGATCCGCCTCCGGTAGGAAAGCGTTGCGCTCATGCGTGCGACGACCAGATCGGCAAGGACGCGTGCCCGAACCGGGAGATCTGCGACCCGTTCTCAATCGATCCGCTGTGCGTGCCGCTGTGCGGTGGTACCCCGGAGGCACCCATCTGTCCGCTCGGGTCGTTCTGCGTCGAGCACCGTGCCGGTCCGGATACCTTCGGGCTCTGTCGACCCGGCTGCAGTCCGTTCGGCGAAGACTGCGGTCTCGGGCAAACGTGCGTCCCGACCCCCGTCGGGCTGGGATGCGAACCCGCAGGCGAGCTTCCCGAGGGCGAAGGATGCGAGACCCCCGGGAATTGCGCGCCGGGTCTGCTGTGCGTCAGCGGTTCCGACAGTGGACGCTGCGCAGTCCCGTGCACCCTCGGGTCCAACGGCTGCCCCGCCGGAGCCTTCTGCCAGCCCATTGCCCAAGGCATTGGTGGCTGCGTCGACCGCTAACGACCGCTCCCTGATTCGGTCCTACCCCGCTGCACCGCGCTGCTGGCGAAGCTGGGCATCCATCGAGCGGACGATGCCCAGCAGCTCCTGAACCTTGGCGTCGACCTTGGTCGGATTGCCCAGGTTCTCGTTCGTGCTGCGCACCAGCGGCACCAGCGTCCGCTCGATGATCGCCACCTGCTGCGCGAGCAGCTCCTCGACTCCCGGAGGCGCCTTGTTCTCGATGCTCACCTGGAGCTTCGGGCTTTGAAGCAGCCCCACCGCCGCGGACAGGCTCTGCATCGCTCCGATGAACGCCGCATCTCGCTGTGTGGCCTCATCCTTCTTGGACGCGCCTTGCTGCATGAGCTTGGCCGCCCCCATCACCGCGCGCTCGATGCCGCCGAGCTTCTCGGTGAGCCCGGTGAGCTGTCCGGTCACGCGCGCAATCGGATCGTCGTCGCTGCCGCCCATGAGCTTGACCCGCCCGAAGTCCTTCTTGATCTGAGCCCATCGCGCGGCCTGTTCTTCGGAGAGCGTGCCCCGAAGCTCCGCCAGCTTGAGCAGGTTGTGCTCGGCTCCCGAGGTGAGCGTCTGCGCCTCACCCACGTAGTGATCGTCAATGAGGCGCTTCACCTCGTCGTCGTTCATCGCCGGCACGATCTTCTCCGCCAGCTTGGCCATGTTTCGGTAGGACCCCTGCAGCTGAAAGCGAGGCTCGGTGCGGTACTGGTCGTCCATCGACGCTGACTCGATATACTGCAGGTTGACCTTGAGCAGCACCTCCTGAGCCTTGAACATGTGCTTGAGGACCGCGACGATCTCGGAAATCTCCACGGAGGAGTAGCCATGCGAGAGCTCGGAGGTGTTGACCTCCTCCCCCTGAGCCATGCGCACGAGCTTGTAGATGTCGGCCTGCTCGCGCGTGGCCAGCTGCGCCAGCACCGGGTTGGAGGTGATCGCGTTCTCGATGTAGCTCAGCGCAAACGCGTCGCCCTTGCCCGAGAGGACATCGCCCAAGTTGTAGGTGTCGGCCCGGTTGGCGAGCATGTCCGGGATCTGGAACTTCTCACCAGCCTCGGTGTACGGGTTGCCGGCCATGACCACGCAGAACTTCTTGCCGCGGAGGTCGTAGGTTCGCGTCCGGCCCTTCCAGACGCCCTCGATCCGTCGCTGCGCATCACACAGCGAGATGAACTTCTGCAGCAGCTCGGGGTGGGTGTGCTGGATGTCGTCGAGGTAGAGCATCACGTTGTTGCCCATCTCGAGCGCAAGGTTGATCTTCTCGACCTCCTGGCGCGCGGTAGCGTTGGGAGCCTCGGAGGGGTCGATCGAGACCACCGAGTGGCCGAGCGCAGGCCCGTTGATCTTGACGAATGCCACGCCAAGTCGGCTCGCGATGTACTCCATCAGCGTCGTCTTGCCGTACCCAGGCGGCGAAATGAGCAACAAGAGCCCCATCAGGTCAGTCCGCTTCTTGTCGCCCGCGGCACCGAGCTGCTTGGCGAGGTTGTCCCCGATCAGCGGCAGGTAGACGTCGTTGATCAGCTTGTTGCGAACGAAGGAACTGAGCACCCGCGGCTTGTACTCCTCGATGCGAAGCCGACGCTTCTCGGCCTCGATGACCGACGTCCGGACCTCCCGATAGTTCTTGTAGCCGGGAACGCGCTCGTGTTTGAAGGCGCCGAGGCGCTCGAGGAACTCGTCGATGCGAAGGGCGAGGGCACCGCCTTGAATGCGGTCGTGCTGACCGAGCAGCCCTGTAGCCTGCGCTCGAGTGAGCGAGGCGCTGGCGCTGCGCTCGAGTGCCCGTTCGCTGAGCAAGACGCCGGCCGCCTCCCCAACAACGTGCAGGAGGCCGCGGACCTCTTCGTCCTTGGCTTGCTCGAGAAACGCCTGAATCCAGGCCCGCGCTAAGCGGTACTGCGCGGCGACATCCCCGTCGAGCGACTGCAGGTCGTCCTCGAGCGCACGCCGACCCGCGCCATGAAGTTCGAGGAACTCCAACAACCCGCCGACCAGCTTGTTGGCCTCGGCGCTGGTCGTGAACCTGGGGCGCTCCGCGACGAGCTCCTCGACCAGGTACCGCCCAGTCGTGGGTGCGTGCGAGGCCGGCTCCGGAAGCCCCGTCGTCGCGAGGAACGTCTCGACTGCAGCGGCCAACTCTTCGCCGAGCTGCACCTGTGCCGTCGAACCACCGAAGGCCTCTCGCAGGCGGCCCAGGCTGCGCGAGCGACGATGCCACGACTCTTTGCGCGGGTCGGTCGAGTAGGCCCAGAACAGGCACCCGATGGCACGGGCGGTGGGCGCGAAACGCAGAAGCCCAGCGCTGCCGTGCAACGTGACCAGCTTCTCGAGGATCGCGGTCGCGTCGGCATCGTGTACCCCGCGCTCGTAGCCCTCCTGGTACCGCGTGCCGGACACCTTGCGCACCAGCGCAAGCAAGCCGCCCTCTTCACGCTGCGCCTCGTGAAGCTTCGCCATCGACATCCCGTCGCGGTCGGCCTCAGCATCGAACAGAATCGACGCCGCGAGGTACTCCCCCCGGTAGACATCACGCGTCTCGGAGACCAGAGTCTGCGACCAGTAGTCCTTGGTCGCCAGGAAGCCCTCATCGGTGATCGCCTCCATGAAGTCGGTTCCCGACACCGAGATCGCCATGCCGTCATCCTTGGGCAAGACCGTCAGCTCAAGCGGCTGGGTGTTGACCGTGAAGCGGTGGGTGCCAAACTTGATGAGGTTGTCGTCCCCGTCGAACAGCTCCGAGCGGTCGCGTAG
>CAYGTG010000121.1:7552-8102 GCA_964352485.1 uncultured Nannocystaceae bacterium
ACCTGCTTGAAGCCTGATGCGCGCCGCTTCACCCCCTGGAGGATGCGGTCGGCGGCTCCCCACAGGTTCTGAACCCGGCGCTGTCGCTCGTCGAGAAGCTGCTGCTTCTTCTGGCCGAGCGCCTCGTAGACCTCTTCGCGCTTCTGGGCCAGCTCGCCAATGAACTCGTCGAACTCGGAGAACTTCCCCTCCAGCTCCTCGAGCTGAACCATCAGGCGCGAGAGCTGATCGTCACACTTCTCGGGGCTGTCCGCGAGGCTGATCGCGCTCTGCACCGACTGTCCGAACAGCTTGAACTGCGCACCGAACTCGGCCTTACCTTCGACCGAGAGCAGCTCTTTGCGACGTCCGACCAGCGTCGCTCGGACTCGGTTTTGGTGGGCGAAAACTTCGCTGATCTGCTCAAGGATCCGGGTGCGCGCCGTTGGATCGTCGACCTGCAGGTTGGAAGCGACGTCGGACAGAACGTTGAGGCCGTCGGAGACGCGATCGAGTTCCTCCAGGATCGCGTCCAACTCGTTGGTCATCTCCACCACCTCGCTCCGCTCCA
>CAYGTG010000121.1:8112-12836 GCA_964352485.1 uncultured Nannocystaceae bacterium
GGATCGCTTGCTGGAGCGCAGCCAGGTGGTCGAGAAGACCAACGAGTTCGACCCGATCCAGCTCGGTCGTCAGCGGCGCAAGCGAGTCTTCCTTCAGCAGGAAGCCGACCGTGTCCCGGGACAAACGGTCGAAGTGCTCTACGACCTCGGCCTCGAGTTCGTCGACCCGAGCCGTGTCCATGTAGCGCATCTCCCTCATCGTGATGAGATGGCCGCGCTGGGTGCGAAGCTGGGTGAGCGCATCCATGAACTGGTCTACGCGGGTCCAGCTCTCCGGCCGCAGGTCGCGAACCAACGCCTCCTGCTTGCCTGCGGCCTCGCCCAGGCTCTCGGACGCCTGCTTGCGGATCGCGACGACCTTCTCGAACTCGTCGACGATGAGTTCGGCCGTCCCGCGAAGCTCCAGGAGCACGCTCTTGAGGTCGAAGGTATCGGCCTCGCCGAGCCAGTAGTAGGCATCGACGGCACGCGTGAGGTTGGAGATCAGGTCTTCGTAGACCTTGCGCGATGGGGTCTGCTCGTCGACGAAGCGTTTGATCGACAAGCAGTCTGAGATCCCGCGCACCAGGTCGGCGTTGCCGATCTTGCCCAACAAGGAATCAGACGAAGGAGCGGCGGCCGCAAACACGTCACTGACGAACGGCGTCTGCCACACCTGCATCGGGTGAACGCGCGTGGGCTCGTCTCCGGTGAATCGGAACACAACCATGCGTCCGTCCTCGAACAGCGAGTAGCCCGAGCAGCGGATCGGGTTCTGCACCTCACGGCGGATCATGTTGTACGGAAACAGCGTGTACGTACCGGTCCCGCGGTTGTGGAACACGTACAGGACGTCTTCCCCGTTGGGCGACCGGATCGCGCGCTGGAACTCGTACTCCCCGAAGTCGCCGTCGAAGACCTTGTATTGCCCATCCTGTAGGAAGTAGCCGCCAGGGAACATGACACCGTGATCCTCGGGCAGGCTCACGCAGGCTCGGCCGATTGCATCGATGCGAACGACCGAGTGCGAGCGCGTCGAGAACACCAGGTGGCGCCTCACCTCCTCGCGATACGGAAGGATGCGAAGCAGGATGAGCGGACCGACGCGCGCGTACTCGAACTCAGCGTCGTCGAGCGTCTGGTCAGCCTCATCCACCGGCTCGGCGTAGATGCCCTCGCCCGAGGCCGTGTTGTTCTCGACCTTGATGGTCAGGTCACCGCCGGTGGTCTCGACGAACACCTCGTCCTCGATCGAGATGTGCGGGTAGGCCCCGGAGACCTGATGGTCTCGCGTGCACACAACCCACTCGAAATCGTGCTGCGGGGGAAAGTCGTAGTCCCGCTCGCCTCGGTTGTCGTGATAGGTCGGCTCCCCCTGGGCGTCCAGCGTCCAGCGGAACACCCGAACATCGGACACCGCGGCGCCGATCTGAAACACCGCGAGCGCCTTGGTCTCGCTCCGCGTGAGCGCGATGAGCCGCGCCTCCTTGTAGAACGAGTACAGCTCCTTGAACTGGGCCTGGAACTCGTCATTGGCCAGGAATCCCTCCCCTCCCGTCTCGAACGCGACGGCCGAAAAGTCGAAGGTTTCACCGTCCTGAGCGAAGTTGTGCAGGCTGAAAACATCCGAGGCGCTCGTCTCCGAGCGCAGGCCCAAGAACACGTTGTATCCGAACAGCAAGCGCCCGCCGACCTGCAGGATGTCTCGCGGTAGGCAGTTGTTCTCGGTCCGGACCCGCTCGTTTCCGATCACGGCCAACTCGGTCCCGCCGAACTCGCCGACCCGCGCTGCGTTGAGCTTGCTTGCGCGCTCGGCCAGGTCTTTGGCCTGCGCCACGAGACGCTCCCGGATGACGTCGTAGCTACCTCCGACCTCCTCGGCGCCTTCAGCGGTTCCTTCGACTGGTGCTTGCTTCTCTTCGGCCATAAGCTCGGGATGGGTGCGCGCCCGGAGGCGGCCAGCTAGAAACCAGGCGCCAACCGGACGCCCGTTTCGGGTGAAACGAAGGCAGCTTTGCTGCCGCAGTGAGGGGCCTTTTCGAAAGGCCCCTGTACGGACTCACAACGGAGGCAGCTTGGCTGCCGTAGTGAGGGGAGGGGCCTTTGTGAAAGGCCCCTGTCCAGCCTACACCTTGTCCAACAGGCCGCGGACCTTGGCCTTGGCCTCATCGTCGAGGCTGCCCATCAGCTTCATGAGGGCGCCTGAGACCGAGAGGTCTTTCAGGGCGCCCGCGTCGAGGCTGGGACGCGATAGGATGTCCCGAATGTCCTCGGGCAGGCTTCGGTCGCCGTCGATGTAATCGCCCAGCATGGTGCGAGCGGTGTCGGAGTTGTTGACCACGCCGTCGAGCGCCTGGCCCATCGACACCGCGTTGATGAAGCGGTCGAAGAACTCTCCGTCCCCTCCCACGATGTTGATCTTGGCGGTGCCCATCGCCTCGGCCATGACCTTGGCCTGCTCTTTGGCGATGTTCTGGCGGGCTTCGATCTGCTTGACGCGAACTTCGACATCCTTGTCGAGCTTGATGCGAAACTCCTCGTGTGCGCGGGTGCGCTCGTCGAGCTTGGCCATGGCTTCGGCCTTCTTCTCGAGTCCTTGCGCCTCTGCAAAGGCTCGCTCGCGAAGCTCCACCGCCAGCGCTGCGCCCATCTTCTCGGTCGCAACCGCATCGGCTTCCTTGCCGGTCGCTTCGGCCAGCATCATGGCCTGACGCGCGGATGCTTCGGCGTCGCCCTGCTTGCGCACGGCCTCGGCTTCGGCTTCCTTGACCCGAACGAGCGCGATGCCCTGCGCCTCGCGTCCCTCGGCTTCGGCGACCATCTGCCCCTTGGTAACGCGCGCCTGGGCGTCGCCCTGCTTCTCGACGGCGACGGCATCGGCTTCCTTGACCCGGACCTGGGCGAGACCGGACGCCGCCTCCTCAGCCTGGAGACCTTCGGCGAGGCGGATCTTCGCCCGCGCCTCCTTGTCGCTTGCCTCGAGGGCAGCTTCGGCGAGGGTCAGCGTGCGCTTGGCCTCGAACTTGGCCGCTTCTTCGTTGGCCTGGGCTTTCTTGACGTCGGCGACAAGCGCTTCCTCAGCCTTGCCCTCGGCTGCGATGATGGCGGCCTTCTTCGTACGGTCGGCCTCCGCGATGACCTGCACGTCTTTGATGCGCTCTTCCTCTTCGACCCGCGTCTTGTAGACGACGATGCGAGCCCGGATGACCTCTTCGATCTCCTTCTTCTCGATCTCCAGGGCTTTCTCCTTGTCGATGCGCTTGAGCTCGGTCTCGCGCTCGCGGCTGATCATCTCGAGCTGCTGGTCCTTGAGGACGCGCTCCTGCTCCACGGCGACGACGCGCTCGCGGTTCTTGCCCGCGACCTGCACCTGGCGCTGCTTGTTCTCTTCGCTGATCGCGACCTCTTCCTCGAGCTTGATCCGGGCCAGCTCGGCCTTCTTCGTCTCTTCGGACTGGACCTTCGAGGTCTCCGCCTCTTCGCGAGCCTTCACGGTCGCGATCTCGCGAAACTGCTTGGCCTCGGCGTCCGCCTGCTGCCGATCGAGCTCGAGAATGGCCTCGCGCGTCTCGACGTCCTTCTTCCGGGTGTTCTTCTCCGCATCCCGGCGAAGCTCGTTGGTGAAGACCGCCTGATTGGCGGTGATCTCGGTGATCTTCCGGATACCGCGAGCGTCGAGAATGTTGTCGTGGTCGAGCGACTCGACCGGGGTCTGCTCGAGGTAATCGATCGCGGCGTCGTCGAGGACGTAGCCGTTGAGGTCTTCGCCGATGACCTCCATGATCTGCTCCTTGAAGACGTGCCGCTTGGTGTACAGCTCCTCGAAGTCGAGCTGTTTTCCGACGGTCTTGAGCGCCTCGGAGAATTTGGCGATGAACAGCTGCTCGAGGGTGTCCTGGTCGGAGGCACGCGTAGTGCCGATCGCCTGTGCGACCTTGAGGACGTCCTCGGGGGTCTTGTTCACCCGCACGAAGAACGTGACCTTGATATCTGCGCGGATGTTGTCTTTGCAGATCAGGCCCTCTTTGCTCGTCCGAGCCAACTCGATCGTCTTGACCGAGATGTCCATCGTCTCCGCGCGGTGAATGACGGGAATGACGAGGTCACCGCTGAAGGTGACCATGGGCTCCCCGGTCTTGTTGACGATGAGCGCCTGGCCTTGGTCAATCTTCCGATAGAGCTTGGCATAGAGCATCATCGCCCCGAACGTGATGAACAGGAGGCCACCGACGCTGGCGGCAATGGTGATCAGGATTTGAGTGTCAGGCATGGCTTGGGCCTCCTTGTTGTTGCCGAAGCGTGGGGGTGGACGAAGGGGAGTACGCTCCGAGCCGGGACGCAGCAGTCGGAGACGGAGGAGAGAAAGAAGGGACTTGGACCGAGAGAGACGGGCTCACTTCCCGCCCGCTTCCGACGGCAACAAGTCGTCGATGGGCGTGACCTCGTAGGCGTCGCGCTGGTCATCGTAGGAGACGACGAGCGCTTTGCTGCCGCGAGTCAGCGTGTTCTCGGAGTCACAGCGCACGCGGATGATGAGACCCGCCCCGCCGTCCTCGGCCCGCGCCGAACCGAACCGATCATCGACCCGCGTCGTGTCGATCTTGACAACCCTGCCGATGATGGCCCGCTTGGAGGTGGGCTTCTCGACTTTGAGAATGCGGCCGAGCGGACGCACCAACAACGACGTGAGCGGCAACGAGACGACCATCGCGCCGACGGCGAGGACCGTGCCGGCCAGCCACAGG
>CAYGTG010000122.1:0-729 GCA_964352485.1 uncultured Nannocystaceae bacterium
ACGGTTTTGCTGGGACCGTACTGGCCCTGGCTGCGCCTCAACCCCGGCTACGTCAAACGTGCGCACAGGCGTGGACAGCGGGTGTGTCCCCTCGACCCAGACCTCCACCGGCGCTTGCCTCGGTATCTCGAGATGGACGTCGACGCCGTGCTCACCAACGACCCCGCGCAGACTCGAGCCCTGATCGAGCGTCTGCGCCGCGGCGCAGCTCCGTGAGTACCGGCTATCCGTCGCGCCGGTCTTCGAGTTCTGACCAGCGCAGCGCGAGGGCTTCAGCCTCGGCCTGGGCCGCTTCGAGGTCCTCGAAGAACTGCTTTCGGTCTTCGTCGCTGCGATCGTAGAACGCCGCGCCGCCCGCCTCTTTCTCGAGCGCGGCCACGCGCGTCTCCGCATCGTCGACGCGTTCGAGGAGGCCGCCGAGCTCCTTCTCTTCGGCGTAGGTGAGCGGCTTCTTGGCCTTGGTCTCCGCGTTCGACGGGGGGGCGTCCTGCTGCTTGGGGGCAGGCTCGGCCGCCGCTTCCGTTTTGGCTTTGGCTCTCTTGTCGGCAGCGTAGCGCGCGAGATAGTCGGAGTACCCACCTTGGTACTGCGTGACGCGACCGTCTTCGAACGCGAGGACCGATGTGGCGACGCGGTCGAGAAACCACCGGTCGTGGGTCACGACCAGCAGCGTGCCGGGGTAGTCCGACAGCGCCTCCTCCAGCGTGGCCAAGGTGGTGACGTCGAGGT
>CAYGTG010000122.1:739-6596 GCA_964352485.1 uncultured Nannocystaceae bacterium
CGAGGTCGTTGGTGGGCTCGTCGAGCACGACGACGTTCGCCTGGTCGCGAAGTGTGCGTGCCAGCGCCACGCGGGCTCGCTCCCCGCCCGAGAGCACACCGACCTTCTTGCGCTGCTCCGATGAGGTGAACAAGAAGCGCTCCAGGTAGGACCGCACGTCCATCTCCTGCCCGCCGAGCACGATGCGGCTGCGCTCCTCGGCGACCGAGTCGTAGACGGTCTTGTCATCGTCGAGCCCGCCGCGCTGCTGGTCGAGCAGGGCGATCTTGGTGTTCTTGCCGTGCTTCACGCTGCCCTCGGCGGGCTCGTCTTCACCCAGGAGAACGCGCAGCATGCTGGTCTTGCCGCAACCGTTGGCCCCCACGATGCCGATGCGTTCGCCTTCGGAGAGCCGCAGCGTGAGGCCCGCGAGCAGGCGCCGGCCCGCGACATCCACCGCCAGATCTTCGGCTTCGAGGATCATCCGCCCGCTGCGAGCGTGATCGAGCTCGAAGGTCGCGCCTCGATCTTTGGCGGGTCCGTCCTCGGCAAGCGCGGACTCGGCCCTCTGGATCCGAGCCTTCTGCTTGGTCGTCCGCGCTTGGGGCGTCTTGCGCAGCCACTCGAGCTCGCGCTTGAGGAATCGCTGGCGGTTGCCCTCCACCCGCTCTGCGTGGGCTGTCCGCAGGGCCTTGGCCTCGAGGTACATGCCCCAACCTCCGTCGTAGCTGTAGACCTCGCCCTGTTCGACCTCGAGCGTGCGGGTGACGACGCGGTTGAGCAGGTACCGGTCGTGGGTCACCATCAACAGTGCCCCGCGGTACCGCTCGACCAGCCACTTCTCGAGCCACTCGATCGCCGCGATGTCGAGGTGGTTGGTGGGCTCATCGAGAATCGAAAGCTGAGGCTGCGCGACGAGGACTCTTGCCAGCGCGACCCGGCGCTGTTCCCCGCCGCTCATGTTCGCGACCTTGGCGTCGTGCTGTGTGACGCCGAGGTTGGACAACATGCTCGCCGCTTCGTGGCGCAGGTCCCAGCCTCCGAGGTTCTCCACTTTGCTCGCCGCATCGGCCTGGGCCTCCAGCAATGCGTCGAAGTCTCCGGAGGCCTGCTCCAGCTGGGCTGAGACGTCTGTGTGTCGCGCGACCGCTTCGGCCCAACCGGCGATCCCCGACAGCGCTGCGTCGATGGCGGTGTGCCCCGCGATGAACTTCGGGTTCTGGGAGAGGTACCCGACTCGAAGATCGGTGCGCTTGACGACCTCGCCCTCGTCCGCTTCTTGGTCGCCGGTCAGGATTCGAACGAGCGTGGTCTTGCCGGAGCCGTTACGCCCGACCAAACCGACGCGCTCTCCGGCTTCGATCGCCATCGTGGCACCTCGTAAGACCTCGCGTTCGCCGAAGCTTACGCGCAACCCGTTGGCGGTCAGAATCGTCAAGAGATCGGCATCCTTAGCACGACTTCTCCCGCCGCGGATGGGGGTCGCCCCAGCCCCACTATCTTGGAGCGGGAAGCGTGACGCCGGGCGCCTGCAGGAACGGAAGCTCTTGGATCTCTTCGAGCGCGTCCGCGATGAACTCTCTGACCGGCTCCGCGTCGTGGTAGGCGAACTGGGCCGGGGATCCAACGTAGTCGAAGCGCGTGTCGTGAAGCAGGGCGATCCGGTTGGCCGCGGTGAACGCAGTGCGCATGTCGTGGGTCACGATCACCGAGGTGGCGCGAAGCTCTTCACGCAGGCGAAGGATCAAGTTGGCGATGCGGGTGATGCTCTGAGGGTCGAGTCCTTGGGTGGGCTCGTCGTAGAGGATCATTTTGGGCTTCATGGCGATGGCGCGGGCGATCCCCACGCGCTTGCGCTGGCCGCCGCTGAGCTCGGCGGGATACAGCTTCACCCGCCAACGCTCCAGGCCCACGAACTCGAGGCAGTCTTGGGCCCGGTCGAGGATCTCCTGGTCGCTCGCCTTCGTGTGCTCGCGCATGCCGTAGCCGATGTTGTCGAGCACGCTCATCGAGTCGAACAGCGCGTCGTTTTGAAACACGTAGCCCACCTGCGTGCGCATGGCTCCAAGCTCCTCGGGTTCCATGTCGAACACGGACTTGCCGCGAAACAGGATCTCGCCGGCGTCGGGCTCCATCAGCCCCATCATCATCTTGAGCAGGACACTCTTGCCCGAGCCGCTCTCACCGATGATCGCGAGCGTCTCGCCCTCGTAGACGGTGAGGTTCGCGTCCTGGAGAAGCGGAACTTCCGCGTCGAACGCCTTGCACAGACCGCGAAGCTCGAAGAGCGTCGCGGGCATCTGCATGGTGGACGACGGTTGGCGGGTGCCTGCCACGGCGCGAGCCTATCAGTCCTGCGGGGAGGGGTCGTAGTCCGCGCGCGGGTCGTACTGTGGGTCGTTGGTGACGACCAGTGCGGCCAGTCCGGTGAAGTTGAACTCCGGGTCGCCGGAGACCGGCTCGGCGTTGTTGAGCTGCAAGTGATGCTCGCCGGCGTCCAGCGTGGGCTGAAGCTCACCGCCGGGCGCACACTCGCGGCTGGTCTCCCGGACCCGGTACCAAGCCCACCGGCGTGAGGCGTTGTCACATCCGTACTCCCAGCGCGCGCCGCGTTCGGCGACCTGCTCGGTGTCCTGGTCGAGGCCGACCCGATAGGCGTCCGCGTTCTCGACCGCCCCAGCTGCGTCCCACGCGAGTGCCCAAAAGATGGCTTCATCAGAGCACGGCATCTCGAAAGACAGCGCCGCCGTTCCTTGCCCGCCGGTCACTGCGCGAAGGAACACGACCTCTTCATCGTCGATCAGGGGCAGGATCGGGGCGGGTGTCTTGGTGAGGGTGGTCGCCTCATCGGGAACGTCCACAGCCCAGATCCATGTTGCGAATCGTTCACACACAGTCCCGGACCCCGTGGTGCCGCTCTCGCCGTCCGTGCTCGAGGACGGAGACGTCGAGGAGGTCGTGCTGGTCGAGGTCGAGCCGGTCGAGGTCGAAGGGCTCGTCGCCGCGGTGGTCTCGACCGCCCCGGTGTCGGCCCCTTCGGTGTCGGCCCCTTCGGTGTCGGCCCCTTCGGTGTCGGTGCCGCCCTCAGCGCCCCCCGCTCCCGACGAAAACTGACACCCAGCCGCGATCAGAGCGATGAACACCCACCTGAGCCCGATCGCCACGTTTTGTGAGATTACCATCGCCAGCGGTCAGACGCCTGTGCAGATGTGCGTGTTTAGGGTCACGCCGGACCCCGATGGGCCCGAACGACGTTTCGGACTCTCCGTACGGAGGCCGATTCCGGGGGTCGCGCGTTTTCAGATGTGCGTTCCGTAGGGTCTCTCGCAGCCAAACGGCGAGAAATCGTGGAGAATGCCGCGAATGACGGATCGGTCGTCCGTCTCATCCCTGTCGGCCTTCCACGTGCCCGCCGTTCACCGTCCACGATGACGAACGCTCCCGCCAACGAGCCCACTCCTCACAATCCCTTCATCGGGAGAGTCATGGGGGGTCGCTACCAGGTCGACCGACTGATCGGCCGGGGCGGGATGGGCTTGGTCTATTTAGGCCGAGAGCTACTCAATGACCGCGAGTTGGTGCTGAAGATGCTCGCTCCGCACTGGGCGGATGAGCCCACGGCCGTGGCTCGATTCGAGCGTGAGGGCAAGCGACTCAGTGAGCTGCGGCACCCCAATATCGTCGAGCTTTTCGACATCGGTCATCAGGACGACCATCCCTACATCGTGATGGAGTTCATTCGCGGCATTCCGCTGCGGAAGGTGCTCAAGAAGAAGGGCCGGCTTTCGCTGGCTGATTTCTACCCCGTCGCCGCGCAGATGCTCGAGGCCGTGGCCTATGCCCACGACAAGGGCATCATGCTGCGGGACATCAAGCCCTCGAACGTCATGCTCTGCGAGCAAGACGGCAAGGCCAACGTGGTCAAGGTGCTCGACTTCGGTCTCGCCAAGATGGTGGACGGTGATGACGTCGAAGTCACCAAGTCCAACGTGATCGGCACCGCCGGCTTCCTGGCGCCGGAGCTCATTCGCGGTGGGGACGTTGATGTCCGCGTCGATGTCTACGCGCTCGGCATCATGTTCTTCATGATGCTCACGGGTTCTTCCCCGATCGTGGGGGAAAACGACGGTGCCATCCTCTACAACCACGTCCACGGGACGCCGAAGCCCTTCGAGGATGTGCTGCCGAAGGGCGTGAGCGTTCCGCAGTCGGTCCAAGACTTCGTCTACGGCGCGCTCACCAAGGACGCCGATGAGCGACCTGCAAGCGCCGGGGCGCTGCTGGCGGCGCTGCGCGAGATGTGCAGCGAGGACGAGCTGGCACTGCCGCTGGCCTCGGAGGCTGGGCACAACGAGATCGAGCGCTACTGGGAACGCAAGAAGCAGGGCGTCGGTCTTAGCGCCAACAACCCATCGAGCTCGTTGTGGACTCGCCCGCGACTCGAGAAGCTGCTCGAGGGTGGCGCCGACGAGGCGGAGGCCGTAGAGGCCAGCAGCGACAACCCCTACGGAACTTCGCCGAGCATCGAGTTGATGTTGCCGGACCTCGAGATCGATGAGGAAGAGGAGGAGGAAGAGCCGAAGCTGTTCCTCTCTGAGCCGGGGACGCCACGGAGTACGCCTCCGCAGCCGTCCGCGGCGATTCGAGCCAAGACTGCCGGTCGGCTTCCCGCCGCGCCGACCTCAGCGACTCGCCTCGGCTTGCCCGCGGTGGGGGACGAGGGCAGCAACGAACCCCCGGTGCCCCCGCCGAACGTCCGCCGACCCAAGCCCGCGCGCACCGTGGCGAGCTCCAACATGAACCGTGCGCTGCCGGGGCCGCCGCCTCGTCGTCACACCGTTCCGGCAACGTCGGAGCCGGCCGATCCCCCCACGTTGGTGCAGCCGTCGAAGTCGACCTTGCCGCCGGCTGTCGCTGGCCCTGTGGCGATGCCAGGTCCGATGAAGGGCTCGTCGGTGACCCTCGTTCCGACGCCGGTCCACACGCCGTCTCCCCTCGAGGGCGATGCCGAAGTGGGTCCGCTGCACCTGGAGCTTCAGTCCGCGCCCAAGCGGACGCCTCGGCCATCGGGGTCGGGCAGTCGTCCGACCCTGCCGATGGGACCGATGGCCGCCGATGTCCATCTGGACGTCCCCGAGGTGGCGCCGCTGGAGTTGGATGAGCTCGACATTGAGCTCGAGGGCGACATCGATTCCGACCCGGTGACCGACCCCGTGTCGCCGGCAGTCGCGCCCGCCGCCGAAGCCGTCGCGCCCGTCATGCACGCGGCCGAGACCGCGCCCTCACGGAACCACTCCGGGAAAAGGGGCATCGGCACGATCTTGGCGATCTCCGTCGGTGCGGCCCTCCTCGTCGGCGGCATTGTCACGTGGCTTGCGCTGCGTCCGAGCCGCGACCCAGACGTGACCGCGGAGGCAACCGAGGTCGAGGCTGCTGCACCCCCGGCGCGACGTGCATCCAAGCCTGCCGACGCCGCGGACGCCGATGCGCCCGCGGTGGCGCTCGACGACGACGCAGAAATCGACCCCGACGCACCCGGCACCATCCGCGTCGAAGGGCCGGACGGCGGGGAAGCGTTCATCAACGACGAGTCGGTGGGGACGGTACCCGCCAAGGTCACTCGGCCGCCTGGTCTGTACACCATCCGCGTCGAGGCGCGGGGCTTTGAAGATTGGTCCGCGGACGTGCAGCTCCAGGCCGATGGGCGAGCCAAGCTCGTCGCCGCCAACACCATCAAGCTCGGTTCGTCCCGCGCCAACAAGAAACGTCGCAAAGGCGCGGGCAAGGGCGGCACCAAGGCCGCTTCGCCGCCGCCGCCCAAGGCGACTCCTGACCCGGAGCCGGAGCCCGCGCCCAAGCCTGATCCGGCGCCCAAGAC
>CAYGTG010000122.1:6606-7184 GCA_964352485.1 uncultured Nannocystaceae bacterium
AGACAACCCCACCGCCCGCTGAGGACGATGTCTTCATGAAGCGCGGCGAAAAAAAGGACGACGGTATCTTCCTCCCCGTCGGCAAGTGATCGTGAGCCCGAGCCTGCACCTCCTCGCCGCCGTTTCGGTGGCGCTCTCCAGCTTTCCCGCCGCAGCTCTCGCTCAGGCCTCCCCGGCCCCGACCGACTCCGCGGGGTCCGCGGGGTCCGCGGGCGTGACTGAGCCCGCGCCCGACGACGCCAAGGCGGAGGTTGATGCAATCAACGCCGAGGCCGTCGCGGCGTTCAAGAACGGGGACTACGACGAAGCGGCCCGGCTGTTCGAGAAAGCCTACGAGACCAGCCCGGAGCCGAACTATCTGTTCAACATCGGGCGCGTCTACGAAGAGGCGAGCAACTTCCCCAGGGCGATCGAGTTCTACGAGCGCTTCATCAACGAGCCCGGCGTGTTGCTCGACTCACGTGGTGTTGCGCTCGAGCGCCTTCAGGTGCTGCGAGCCATCGTGGAGGAAGCCGAGGCGAAGAAGCGCGCCGCGGACCAGCCTGCCCCTGGGCCCCGCCCCGGCCCTGACCCGGCGC
>CAYGTG010000122.1:7194-12477 GCA_964352485.1 uncultured Nannocystaceae bacterium
CCGTGACGCGGTCAAGCAGGGCAAGAATTACGCTCTGGCGGCCGATGTCATGTTCGGCGTGGGCGGCCTCGCCCTGGTCAGCGGCGCCGTCTTGTTGGGGCTGTCTTACCGCAAGGGAGCCGACAACCGCCGGGCTCAGTTTGCTCCTTCGTTCTCCCCCCACGGTGCGGGCGTCTCAGCGCACGTTCGTTTCTAGTCTCTCGCGCCTTTCGACCGTCATGAACCGCCATCGCCCCCTCGCGTTCCGACACGCTCTGCTTGCCGCGGCGACATCCTGCCTGCTCGGTAGCTGCTCCCTCGTGCTCGAATTCGACGAGTGCCGAACCGACGACGACTGTTCCAACGCGGGGAACGAGGCCCTGGTCTGCAACACCGAGACCTTGTTGTGTGAACCCCGTCCCGAGCCTGCTGACGTGGTCTGTGAAGACCTCGGCACGTGCACGGACCTCTACGGGGAAGACTCGACCTGCGGCGCGCAGGGACGCTGCGCACTCTTGACCTCGGACGAATGCACGAAGGTTCTGCGCCCCTCGGGTGCAGCGCCGGACGAGATCGTTTGGATCGGTTCGATCCTCGCCACGTCGGAGCCCTTCAGCAGCTCGGTTGTTCCGATCGAGAACGCCATCGAGCTCGCGATCGACGACTTCAACTCCGTCACCTCGCTGGCCGATGGCCGCAAGGTTGGATGGATTGCGTGCGACTCCAGAGGCAGCTCGGCGACCGCCGTCGATGCTGCCGCGCACCTGATCGACGAGGTGGGCGTGCCTGCGATCATCGGTCCCGCGCTCTCTGGCGAGGTGCTTGCGCTCGCGCCGACGGTGGTCGACTCCGGCACCTTCATGATCTCGCCCAGCGCGACGGCTGCGTCCATCGCCGACCTGGATGACTCCGGTTTCATTTGGCGCACGATCAGCAGCGACGCGATTCAGGCCAACGCGATCGCGGACCGGATCGCGGCGCTCGACCCTCCGCCGAGCAGTATCCTCGTCCTCGCCAAGAACGACGCGTACGGCGTGGGCTTGTTCGAGCCGATGGTGCAGCGACTCGCCGCCCAGCTCCCTGGCGTCCCAACCGGCTCGCTGCTCTACCCAGATCCGATCGGCCTCGACACGATGGAGGTGGAGCGGGCCTACGCGAGCGTGATCGCCGAAGGCTTTGCTCAAGAAGCCGACACCATCGTCTTCCTCGGCGCCTCCGAGGTGCTGGAGGTGTTGGGGGCCTATCTGGTTGCCTGGCAAAATACGGGAACCCCGCTGCCGCGCTTCATCGTCTCGCATGGCGCAGTACCCTCGTTGCCCTCGGCCACGGGCCTCGTTGCCGACTCGTACGCGCCGACGTTCATGGCGTCGCTCGAAGGGATCTCCCCGGCCGTCCAAGACCCGAGCAACTTCGAAGAGTTCAACATCCGCTACCGGGTGGTGTTCTTGGACGCAAACCCACTGTCGGCAAGCCCTCTTGGCTATGACGCCGCGATGGTCACGTTGCTTGGGATGGTCGCCGGCGGCGCGGACCGAGGGGTCGACATCGCCAGTGCCATTCAACGACTCGCCGACCCCGACGGCACCGCGGTTGGACTGGGCGGCGTGCAAGCCGTCCTCGACGCTCGCGAGCTGCTGGTCAGCGGCGCAAACCTCGACATCAGCGGCGTGAGCGGGCCGCTCGACTTCGACTTGGTCGCCGGCGAAATCTCGAGCAACTACGTCGGGTGGGACGTCATCCCGCTCAACGAAGACAGCCCGCAGGGACAGCTTGTACCGCGGCGCGCATATGTCCTGGACGGTCCCACCCAGGGCGCTTGGGTCGATCTGTAGTCTCGCTCTCCAGGAGCTGGCGTCAGACGACCGACCGCGCGTTGGCCGAGGTCGCGTGCCGCGGGCTCAGCCCTTCTTGCCGAACTTGCTCGCCAGCGTGTGCTGCCCCGGTCCTACGAGCAGGAGCGACGCGAACAAGATGCCGGCTTCGATCGCGTGGCTGGCTCCGGTGAACCCATCGTTCTTGCGAATGTGCATCGTCGCGGCGACGACCATCGTGCTGAGCAGCAGGACGGTCGCGGGCACGAAGCCGACGCCGAGTGCAAACGCGAGTCCGCCGAAGAACTCGCCGATCGCGGCCATGAAGCCCCAAAAGGTGGGGGCGAAGTCGATGCCGACGTGAACCATGCTCTTGCCGAGCTTCGTCCAAGCGCGCTCTCCACCCGCGAGCTTGGGCCAGCCGTGCGCCATGAACATGCCGCCGATCCCGACGCGCAACAGCAGCAGGCCGAGGTCGCGGAATTTGTCGCCCATCGCCTCCGGCTAGCACGGGAGGCGCAAGCCACCAAGAAAGCGGATCAGTCGTAGCTCTGGTAATAGGCGCCGACGCCCGAGACGTACATCACGCCTTGCTTGCCGAGGTTGACGTTGGCGAACCGCTGCTCGAACTGCATGACGAACGAGTTGCGACCCCTCGGACCCGGAAGGTTGGGCGGTAGGCGAGGGTGCCGGTCTGGGGTGAAGTCTCTGGGGTCGGTCGGATCCCGGACCCAGATCGGGCAGCCACCGATGCGCGCGGGGGCCTGCCAGATCGCGTCGTGCAGCAGGGCGATCGGTGACTCCTCATCCTCGTGGAGGTCGAAGACGTCGCCAGGGACGTCGACCTGAATCAGGCTGAACCGGCGGCTCTGGCGGTCCTGCGAGCGGCGCGGGAGCTGTCCCTGGTAGGGTCCGCGGGCGAGCTCCTCTTCGGAGAGGAACACCACCGCGGTCTCGACGTTGCCGTTTTGGTCGGCGCAGTTGGCGTTGGCGTTGCTGATGAACAACATCATCGCGCGGGCGCGCGGCGGGGCCCCCAACAGCCGGATGTCGCGGAGATCGATCGTGAAGATGTGCTCCATCCGCAGATCGGCCGCGTCGAACGCATCGAGCTGGTCGGCGCCAGCGAGCAGTGCACCCAGCTCGGGGTACAGCGGCCAGTCAGAGTCGGTCAGTCCAACCGGTGGACCGAAGACGCGGTTGAGGCTGTCCGCACCGGGGGGAACGTTGAAGTCCGGAAAGTACAGCGACAGGTTCCGCTCGTTGTCGCGGAAAGCACTCGCAAAACGCTGGATTTCTGCGATGTACGGGGCCGCCATGGTCCATCCCGAGGTTGCTGCGAGCGCGTGCGCCTGTCCCACTTTCCTCAATGACGGGCGGGATTGCACGCAGTTGCAGCCCGAACCCAGACTTTTCGACCGAGGATCGAGGCCGGCCCGAGGGACTTTTTGGCAGGGGTCGGGCGGCCGGAGCCGTGGACGAGCCGTGGCATCATCGAGGGGTTGGAAGAGGGGCCTATCGACACGGAGCCCGCGGGCTCGGCCCTCGGGGTGGGATCAGCCCGACCTTCTCCGGACTCTGCCGCCTTCTTGGCGCGGCTGCGCGAGAACCTGCGGGGCAAGCTGTTCGGCTCCACGTTGAGGCCGCCGACGCCACCGGAGCCAGCGCCGCCTTCGCCCCATCTCGCTGAACCTGGCCAGCCCAGGATGATCGGCCGCTACGAGGTACTCGGCCGCATCGGCAGCGGCGGCATGGGTGTGATCTACGCAGCGCTGGATCCGAGTCTGGGTCGCAAGGTCGCCGTCAAGTTGCTCAATCCAAAGGGCGGCCAGCACAAAGACGCCCGCAACCGTCTCCTTCGCGAAGCCCAGGCGCTGGCCCGGCTCTCCCACCCGAGCGTCGTGCAGGTCTACGAAGCGGGTGAATTTGCGGACCAGGTCTTTGTTGCGATGGAGTTCATCGAGGGCACGACGCTTCGGTTGTGGCAGCAGGGCGAGGAGCGGTCGTGGCGAGCGATTCTCGCCGCGTACAAGGCCGCGGCCGAGGGCCTCGCGGCAGGCCACAGCGCAGGCATCGTCCATCGCGACTTCAAGCCCGACAATGTACTCGTCGGTTCGGATGGTGAGGTGCGCGTCATCGACTTTGGCCTCGCGCGTACCGAGGCGGAGGTCCCTACGGTGGGCGAGAACGTTCGCCTGCTTCCCGTGGACTCGGACCTGGCGTTGACGAAGACGGGGACGCTGATGGGAACGCCGGCTTACATGGCCCCCGAGCAGTTCAAGGGGGAGACCGCGGACGCTCGCACCGATCAGTTCTCGTTCTGCGTCGCGCTCTACGAGGCCTTGTACGGGTATCGGCCGTTCTCCGGCGGGACGATTCACAAGCTCGCCGCAAACGTTCTGCTCGGCAATGTCGAGTCTCCACCCCGCTATACCGACGTCCCCGAGCGGATGATGCGGGTTCTGCTGCGGGGGCTCGAGGTCGATCCCATCGAGCGCTATGACGACATGGACGGACTGCTGACCGAGCTTCCGGTCGGCGGGTCGCGGCTGTGGAGCGTGATGCTCGGGATGGTCGCGATGTTGATCGTGGTCGCGGTCGCAGGTGCCGCGGGCTGGGCCTGGCTCGAAGACCTGCGCAACGAGGAGCGCGTGGCCGCGATCAAGGCTGATTACGTCGCGCAGCGCGGCGAGGAGGCCGAGGCGCGCCTGCGAATGATGGTGGCGCGTGACCCTTCCGAGCGCTACGACGACCTGTTGCTCCGCGGGGCGGAGGCCCGAATCAACGACGATCCGGCAGCCGCGATCGCCATGCTCAAGGCGCTTTCGAGTCCGTCGACGTCGTTGGTCCCGGCCCGCCTCCTGGGTGCATCTGCGGCCCGCTCGGAGCTCCAAGTTCGCCAGGTCCCGGTCGGCGCTGGACCTGTCACCAGCTTGGCCACCTCCGACGATGGCGGTACCACGGTCGTGGGAACCCGAGGCTTCGGGGCGTATCGGATCGACCCCGATGGCCCCGCTCGTCCCCTGAGGAGTTCTCCAGACCTCGTGTCGTCCGTGGATGTCTCGGGCGACGGTTCCATCATCGTGTTGGGAGGCGACGATGGAACGACCTCGATCGTCACCGCTCAAGGGGAGCCGGCGCGGAGTTGGGGGCGCGGCGGTGAGGGGGCCGTCTTCGTCGGAGTGTCCCCAGACGGGACGACTGTGGTGTCCGGCGACGCGAGTGGTCGGGTGATGGTTGGAACCCCGCAGGCCCTCGTTCGAGCGGACCGCCTTCATACGGACGCCGTCACGGCGCTGGCCGTTGGGACGGGCGGGCGCACGATGGTGACGGCGGGCAAAGACGGCAAGGTGCGGGTGTCCTTCTTGAAGGAGAAGCGGCGCTGGGATCATCCCCACCGCGCCGGGGTCACCGTCACGTCGATCCAGTTCGGCCCTGGAGAGTTGTTTGCGGACTGCGTCGGATCGGACGGACAGGTTTGGCGCGTCGCAAC
>CAYGTG010000122.1:12487-12809 GCA_964352485.1 uncultured Nannocystaceae bacterium
CAACCGCCGAACGTCGGCCAGCCCTCGTGGAAGCCTTGGAGGCGGGGGGCCGGGACGCGAGCGCCTCGGGGGGGGAGGCCGAGGTGTCGTATGGCGCAGGGCGCCCACTGAGACTCGTTGCTGCCGAAGGCGCCCCGGCGCGCGAGCTGTACCAGGGGAAACTCTCGGCAGTTGCGATGTCCGGGGATGGTCGCGTGGTCGTGGCGGCGGATGCCGAGGACACCGTTCGGGTCTGGCGTATCGTGCGGCCCCGCGACACGTCACACACGCTCATCGACGCCAACGTGCTGACGCTGGCCTACGACCGCATCCACGACAGGCT
>CAYGTG010000123.1:0-12796 GCA_964352485.1 uncultured Nannocystaceae bacterium
GGCGCCCGGGGTCTGGTTCACGCCCGGCGGAGGGGTCAACCCGGGGGAGTCGCTCGAGGCTGCGGCGATCCGCGAGCTGTGGGAGGAGACGTCGTGGGCCGCGACGTCGCTGGGGCCGGCGGTGTGGTCGCGTTCACACGTCTGGCAAGGCCCCGGTGGACGTTGGTACCGCTCGCTGGAGCGCTTCTTCTGGCTTCGAGTCCCTTCGTTCGAGCCTCGTTTCGCCCAGGTGAGTGCGCAAGAGGCCGCCACATTGGGGCGAATGCGCTGGTGGAGTCGCGAGGAGCTGGCCTCGGGGGAGCACACGTTTGCGCCCCGACGGCTGGCGCACCTGCTCGAACCGCTTTGGCGCGGAGAGTTTCCGACGTCGCCGTTCGACGTGGGTTTGTGAGCCGAGCTGGGCACCTGTCGGTCCCTCGCACCCGCGCTGTCGCTGCGCGCCGGTGCCCGGTAGGGTTGCCGCTGCTTTGTCGTGAAGCTCCGCCCTTACCAGCGCGAGGCCATCGAGGCGGTGCTCGACGCGCGCCGCCGAGGCATTCGGCGCATGCTCTTGGCCCTGCCCACCGGCGCGGGCAAGACCATCATCTTCTCCGAGCTGATCCGGCGCGCGAGGCATCCGGTGCTGGTGCTCGCCCATCGCGACGAGTTGCTCGCGCAGGCGCGGTCCAAGATCGAAGCGGCGTTGCGGCTCAACGCGAATGAACGCCGCACCGTCTCGCTGGAGCGAGGCCTGCGTCGGGCCTCCCGGGATGCAGGAGTGGTGGTCGCCTCGATTCGATCCCTGCACGAGGGGCGCATCGGGCCCGCGTTGGCCGGTCGTGACCTTCGGCTGGTGATCTACGACGAGTGCCATCACGCCGTGGCGGACTCGAACCGGCGAGTCCTCGAGCAGATTGGGGTGTTCGCGCCCGACTGGCCCGGCACGCTGGTCGGCTTCACCGCCACGACGCGCCGAGCTGACGGTCGTGGGCTCGGCGAGGTGTTTGAGGAGATTGTCTACGAGCGTTCGCTCCGCCAGATGATCGACGATCGCTATTTGCGTCCCTTGCGAGGACTCCGGTTCTCGACCGCGGCGGACCTGTCGTCGGTCACGATACGCGGGGAAGACTTCGACGAGGAGGAGCTCGGGGAGGCGGTCGACATCGAAAGCCGGAACCTCCTCGTGGCCCGAGCGATTCAGGAGTGCACCCGCGACCGCCGGACGATCGCGTTCTGCGTGACGGTCCGGCACGCCGAAAACCTGGCCCGTGCGCTTCGCGAGCTCGGCGTCCCGGCGGCCATGGTCTGCGGTGAGATGCCCAAGCCGGATCGCAGCCGGACGCTGAAGCGCTTTGCCGAAGGGGTGCTGCGGGTCATCACAAACGTGGGCGTGCTGACCGAAGGGTTCGATGACCCCGGCGTGTCCGCGGTCGCGATGGTTCGCCCGACCCGGTCGGTCTCGATGTACCTCCAGTGTGTGGGCCGAGGCATGCGTCTGTCACCCGACTCCGAGGATTGCCTGGTGCTCGACTTCGTCGACCTCTCAGCCCTCGATGTCGTCACCACGGCGACGCTCGACGCGTCGGCCAAAGGCCAGCCGAGGCAAGTTGGTGAAGACGCGGAGCCTTCAGACGAGGTCGAGCGCCCGCAACCGCTGCAGATTCCCATCGAAGACGTCGACGAGGCGCCCGCGACGTTGGCCGAGATTCAAGATCGCTTGGCGAACTTCGACCCGCTCACGATGGACCAGCGCGATCAAACGGCGGCCATCTCTGTGTACGCGTGGCTCTCGCTTGGGGCGGCCGGGATGATGCTCTACTTCCAGTCGCACGCCGGAGAGCTCGCCTCGTTCGAGCTCGAGCCGGCAGGTCGGACCGGGGCGATTGCGTGGCTCGGGGACCGGAGGCTGGGACGCTTCTCGACCATGGCGGAGGCGGTGCAGGCTGTCGATGAGGAGCTGCCCAACTTCGGCGATCCCGCGAGCGCTCGCCCCGATGCTCCGTGGAGGCTGGCACCGGTCCCCGACGGGCTGCGCGTCGCGCTGGAGCCGCTGCGACCGCCCAGAGTGGCGCTCGATGTTGGCACCGCGCTGGCTCACCTCGCGCTCGCCAGCGCGCTGGAGCGCATCACGGGACGGCGCAGGCCGCGGCCCACTCGTAGCTGATGGTCTGCTCGTCGTTCAACTCGACAACGTTGCCCACGTTGCTCGATGACGTACAGGCGGTCGAGGCGGAGGTGAGGCCGCCCACCAGTCCGAGTCTCAGGACCCACCTGCGCATCGTCAAGACCCTACCACGCCGCGTATACTGACGACGTTGTCTCGCTGGCTCATCCTTGCCTGCGTTGCGGTCACCGCGTGCGAAGCCGAGCCCTCGGACATTCCCGACGGCGAGTGCTCGGTTGTGCTTTGGGCCCAGCCACAGCGGTCGTCCGAGTCCGTGTCGGTTCGCGGGTCGTGGGACGACTGGGTCGGGGAGGTTTCCATGCGAGCGTTCGAGGGGCGCTGGCACGTGGCCAGTTTCTCGCTGCCGCCGGGGGAGTACGGCTACCAGATCGTCGAGGCCAATCAGGGGCGGCTCGATGCGACGCACGGGTTGACGCGGTTCCGTTCGAGTGACGGTCAGGAGGTGTCGTGGCTCGAGGTTCAGGCTTGCGATGCCCCTCGGATTCAGACGGTCACCGCGAACCAGGACGCGGCAGGCTTGCACCTTCGGGTCGAGGCCGAGCCGTCCCGCACCTCCGCGGACCTCGACGCCTCGGCAGTGTTCGTCAACGGGCAGCCCAGCCCGGCGGAGCTGGTCGATGGGGCGCTCGAACTCGAGGTCGGCGGGCTGTCGACCGGCAAGCACGCGCTGGAGGTCCAGATCACGGACGTCGAAGGCGCGACCCGAGCACAGACGGTCGACGTCTGGATGAACCCCAGGGCGGAGCGCCCCGAGGACCAGATCATCTACCAGATCATGATCGATCGCTTCCACGGCGATGACGGCGCAGAGCTGTCCGCGCCGCCCAATCCGGGGGCACGGGCCGGGGGCACGCTCGATGGAATCACCTCGCAGCTGAAGAACGGAACCTTCGACGCGCTGGCGATCACGACGCTGTGGCTGAGCCCGGTCTATCTCAACCCCGACGAGCCACGAGCGGGGACGGACGGACGCATGTACGAGGGCTATCACGGGTACTGGCCGGTGGATTCTCGTGGTGTCGACCCCCGCATCGGTGGCGAGGCGGCACTGCACGAGTTGGTCGCCGAGGCCCACGCGCGCGGCATCCGGGTGCTGCTCGACATCGTCCCCAACCACGTCTACGAGACCAACCCTCGCTATGCCGACTACTTGGCGATGGACGCGGTGCATCAGCGAGACCCGCTGTGCGTCTGCGGTCAGCCGGACTGCCCGTGGGACCAGAACATTCGATCGTGCTGGTTTGTGCCCTATTTGCCTGACCTCCGCTTCGAAGCACCCGGTGTGCTCGACTTGGCCGTGGAAGATGCCTTGTGGTGGCAGGAAACCTTCGACTTGGATGGGTTTCGGGTCGACGCCGTCCCGATGATGCCGCGGGCGGTCACACGCCGCATCGCCTCGGCCGTCCGGGCCCAGGTTCTCAGCCGCGGGGCGAGCTTTGCATTGGGCGAAATCTTCACCGGGCCGGGCACATCGGGCACCGAAGTGCTCCGCTACTACCTGGGGCCCGACGCCCTGGACAGCGCCTTTGACTTCCCGCTGATGTGGGCGCTGCGAAGCGCCGTCGCGACAGATGGACCCGGCTTCGATGCGGTCGAGGCGAGTTTGCTGCACACGCGTGACGCGGTCGAGGGATCCGGCGCGACGCTGGGCGTGATGATCGGCAACCACGACGTCACACGCTTCCTCTCGGAGGTCGTTGGGGATGCTGGGGACGATCCATGGGGAGACGCACCGCCGACCCAGCCCACGGACGCGGGGCCCTACGCCCGGACCGCGCTCGCGCTGGGATTGGTGTTGACGCTCCCCGGGGCGCCGGTGCTGTACTACGGGGACGAGGTCGGCTTGGCCGGTGGTCGCGACCCCGACAATCGCCGGGTCATGCCGCTGCCGGGCTCGCTCTTGCCGAGCCAAGAGGAGCTGCTCGGCAGCACGCAGCGGCTCGTCCAGGCGCGCCGCTGTCTGCCGGCGCTGCGCCGAGGCGAACGGGTTCCGCTCCACGCTTCGGCCGATACGTGGGCGTTCATGCGTGATGTCGGCGACGAAGCGCCTGTGGTCGTCATCGCCCATCGAGGGGATGAGGCCGCCACGCTCCGGGTCGGACCTCGGGTGTATGCGGGGGCCTACCGGGATCTCGTGACCGGGGCCGATGTGGTCCTCGAGCCACAGGGCGTGGTCGAACTCCAGCCTTGGTCGCTGCAGGTGCTCGTTCCTGCGGCGAACGCGTGCGCTGGATGAGGCGATTGCACGAATCGGCGTGCGACAACATAGTAGTCCGGTGACGGCGTCGAGACCGACTCCCTGTTTCTTCCACCCGCAGCAGCTGAACTTCAAGCCGAAGTACGAGTGGGCCTTCGGGGAGAAGATCGAACACCCGGAGACCACGGCGAGGGCCGAAGGAATTCTGACCGCGGTCGAGAGCGACACGGCCAACTTCGAGACCCGAAGGCCGGATCTCATCACCGATGAGACGATTCAGTCGATTCACGATCCGCGCCTGATCCGAATGCTTCAGACTGCGCAGTCGCTGCGAAGGACCGACACTTTTTATCCGGCGGTGTTCATGCGGGGCGAAGACATCACGCCGGACCCCGGAAAAATCTCGCACGCGGGAAGCTTTTGCTTCGATTCGGGCACCCCGCTGAGCCGGGATACCTGGACCGCCGCGCGGTGGAGTGCATCGTGTGCGGTGACGGCTGCCGCGGTCGTCGCAAGCGGAGAGGCGCGGCTCGCCTACGCGCTGTCTCGTCCGCCGGGCCACCACGCGACCCAGAGCCTCTTCGGCGGGTACTGCTACCTGGCGAACTCGAGCCTGGCTGCACAGTCTCTTCGGACGGCCGGTGCAATGCGGGTGGCCGTGCTCGACATCGACGTCCACCACGGCAACGGCACCCAGCAGATCTTTTGGGATGACCCCAGCGTGCTGACCGTATCGCTGCATGGGGACCCGACCAACTTCTTCCCGTTCTTCACCGGGTATGCCGAGGAGATCGGAGGCGGCCCCGCCCGGGGAGCGAACCTCAACCTTCCGCTCGAGGAAGGCACCGATGGGCAGGCGTACTTGCGCGCGCTGGATACAGCGTTGACCCGAATCTCCGAATTCGACCCGTCGTTCCTGATCCTTGCTGCTGGGGTCGACACCTACGAGCGCGACCCGATGGGCAACATGACGCTCACGACGGCCGACCTTGGGCAAATCGGCGAGCGAGTCGGAGCGCTGGGACTGCCGACGATTGCGGTCCAAGAGGGCGGCTACTACACCCCGCACATTGGGCGCAACGTGCAGGCCCTGCTGCTCGGACTCCGTGAGGGGGCCGGCTCGGCTGCGTAGCGGTCAGCCTCCAGGTTCCCAGCCAAAGGACTTGCCCCACGAGTTGCGGGCTGCCTCCTCGATCTCGGAGATCACGCCATCGGGGACCGCATAGGCGTCGCCTTCTTCGTACGGGTTGTAGTGGAACGCGTACAGGCGCGAGACGAACTGGCCGAAGGGAAGCGAGCTCTCTCCCTCGAGTTCTCCGTTGTCGCGAATCGACGGCGAGACATCACCACCCCAGTCCTGACGGCCTTCGTTGTTTGGATTGAAGAAGTACGCGCGGACCTGTCCCTCGGGACCGACCGCGATCCGCTGCAGCGAGACCGCGTGCGGCCCGAGATAGTCGCCGTGACCGTCGGTGACGCAGATCCCGACCGGGTTGGGATACATGAGCGCGTGGCCGTCGTTGTAGGCCGGATGGTGTGTCGCGAAGAACCGGCGAATGAAGTCGTCGAAGCCTTCGACAGTGGTCTGGCTGACGTCCGAGAACGCCGTCGCAAAGCCTTTGGGCACCCATCGGCCGTACAGGGCCGGGTTGACCCACTTGTGACCATCTTCGGTGTTGAGCGCGACGCGGCGCATCATGTCCTCGTAGATTCGGTCGAGGTGTGGAACGAGGACCAGCGAGACGGCGTCGAGATCGGGGTCCAAGGGCCGGGGGAACGCAGGGATCACCGAGGCCGAATCGATGACGTTGTCGCCAAAGCGAATGTTGACGGTGCCGTCTCGGGCTGCGCTGACCAGCATCTCCAGCAGATAGCCCGGGGCGTGCTGCGCCCATAGGCTGAGGCCACGCGCTGCCTGGCAGGTCGGGTTGTTGCCCTGCCCGATGCCCAGAGGTTGGCCCAGAATCGAGAGCGCGCCTGCGACCAGGAGGCTGTTGGCGGTGGCGCCATCCCGTTTGGGTCTTTGGCGCAGCAGCGTCTTGCGGACGTCGGATTTTAGGTCGAGGTTGACGAGGCGATCGAGCCCACCTCGGATCTCCGTGCGCGAGAGTAGGCCGCACCCCAACACGTTGCGCAGTCCGTACGTGGATTGCGCCGTCGAGGGCAGGATCGCGACCTTGAGCAGACGAAGCGCAAACTCTTTGTTCTGCTCGAACTCCGCTCGTCCTACGTCGCTGAGGCTTAGTGCGGTGGGCAGAAGCTCGGGGCGAGTCGCGCGGAGGTGGCGCAGAAGCACCGCGTGGTGGCGCGAGACCAGCCCTGTGGACTCCATGGCCTCCGCAAAGCCGATGGCTTCGCGTTCGATCGCGAGCGGTTCGCTGTCGCGCAGGGCTTGTCGGTAGTCGGCAAGAAGCGCGTGTTCGTTCGCGATGGGGCTTGGGCCCTTGAGTGCGTGTGTGAACGAGGTGAGCCTAGAATCGTCGCCCTGACCGTCCTGGACCGGGATCCGGTCGGCCATGTCGATCATCCGCCGGACTCGGCTGGTCATGATCGGGCGCTGGGCGCAGATCGCCTCGATTTCTCCGATGACCTCGTCTCGCAGACCCTGCAGACCGATCTGGTCGGCGATCTTGGCGAAGAGCCGAAGGTTGGACGTATGATGGGGACCCGCAGCGATTCGCTCTTCCTCGGTCCCACGCGGGAACACCATGTCGAGGTTGAGCGCCATGACATCGTTCAGGAAGCGCTTGGCCTCGTCCACGCTCATGGTGGGGCTCTCGAGATCTCCGCGTGCGATCGCCAGGACCCGCAGCTCGCTCAAGGTCTCGACCACCGGAAACACGCCCGCGCCGCGAAGGCTGCCCGCGACCAGCGGAGGCTGCAGCCGTCCTGGGTCGGTCCAAGGACCGCCCTCAAAGACCCCATACTCGGAAAATCGATGGGCTCGGGAGTCGAGGACGTCAAGCCCCTCATCGGTTCCCATCAGGGCCTCGGCGAGCTGGAAGACATCGGTCTGGTAGACGGTGCGGGCCAGGGGCTGGGCCGCGGCGAGCTTCTCGAGCATGGCGTCGAACTTGGCCGCCAAGCGAGGGTTGGGGGCCGAAGCGGGGACGATCGCGGGGGATGCTGTTTCTGTGATCACGGAGTCAGCTCGAGTCAGCGACGCCGATCAGGCGTCGTCGGTAGGGTGGGCGTAGAAATCGCGGTCCTCGTACTCGCTGAGGAGACGGCGCATCTCCTCTGCGTCGGATCCGCGAAAGAACACGGTTCCGTAGTGGTCTCCGAACCCGGCTCGTTCGGCGACCTTGGCGGTCACCGGCGTGAACAGGTTGTGCTTCTCGTAGTACTCCTCCTCGAGCAGCCCCTCGGGAAGCTGAACCTTGGATACGATCTTCTGCCGCGGGTAGACCATCAGGCAGCCTGCGAATCCATCGTGTTTGGACGGGTCAGGGAAGAAGGCCTCCAGCTCCTCTTCGGTGGTCGAAGGGTCTGCACACAGCGCGAAACCCATGAACGGGTTGAATCCGTGGGCCCGCTCGATGAGTTCGAAGATGTGCCCGCCAGGAACGCGTGCCGCCACCTCTCCAAAGCTGACCTTCTTGTCCGGAGTGATGAAGAACTCAGGGTGAATCATTCCATATTCGATCTCGAAGGCGCTGATCAGTGCATTGACGGCGTCCTCGATGAGGGGCCGAGACGCTTCGAGCGTGGGCGAGGCCGGCGTGAAGTTGGAGTGCCCCAAGTGTACGTACTCGTTGATGTTCAGGAAGCGAATCTTGCCTCCATGCACGAACACCTCGCACGAGAACTCCTGGCCCTCAAGGTGACTCTCGAGCAAGCATGGGAACTCGTTGTCCTCGATCTTCTCGATGTCTTCGGCGCTGCGCAGCATACGGTGCCCCACACAGCCGGCGGACGCGAAGGGCTTGAGGTGGACCGGGTCGGCCACGTCACCATCGATCTTGATCAAGGCCTTGTTGACGCGCGCGAGGAAGCGGCTGACGTCTTCTTTGCTCTCTGCCTCTTCGAACACGCCCACGCGAATCCCGTGCATCTGGGCTCTGCGCTTCATCATCGCCTTGTCGCGGAAGAGCAAGTAGCGAGTGAACAAGCGCTTGTCGTCGCGGAAGCGACCGTTGAGGGCGCCAGCCCACTCGACACACTCTTCATACAGCGGGACAGCGACCTTCACGCCGCGGGCGGCCAGGCGCTCGGCGAGCTGGTCGGACTTTTCGTTGACGATCCCGAAGTCCCAGACCTCGAAGGGAATCGAGTGCTCGTTCATGTGGGCTTCGAAACCCGGGGGGACGACGGCGACGAATGGCCGACCAGCCTCCTGAAGTGCTTCCATCGCGGCGATGGAGAATCCAAGCAGAGCGGTATGAAGTGGTTTTGATTCGTCCATCTTAGTTTCGCTCCCGGTTCGCAAATTCGAGGGTGTAGAGCTGGAATCCCTCTTCGTAGTAGCCCTTGAGAACGCCGTCCTGCCAGGCGAGCACATCGTCTTTCTCGGTTGCCGCGATCTTGAAGCCGTACTTCAGGTAGGCCTTCTTGGCCCAGGTCGCGTCGGGGTGCGCGATCAGGGCCATCCCGTTGGCTGCGGACTCGCGAATCTTCGCTTCTGCGAAGCGCATCAGCGAGCGGCCATGACCTCGGCCGACATGGTTCACGTCGAGGTAGATGTAGCCGAGGTATGCATACGAGCCCAACGTCTGGGTGGAGATCGTTCCGATCGACTTTTCCCCGAGCGAGCCGAGGTAGAAGTTTCTGCGCTCGTAATTCTTGGCTTGCCAGGCTTCGTCGACGTCATGCTCGGACATGTCCTTTTCGTCGACGAACGGGCGGTACCAGTCGGCCGATGACCGAACGAGCTGGGCGATCGTCGGCATGTCCTCACGACGGGCCGGTCGGATGTCGAGGCGTTCGATGTGGCGAGGCGGTGAGAGGGTCGCGCGGGTCATTTCCATGATGGTTTTCCTATCGGTGGAGTTCGTGATGGTGAGATCAAGGGGAAGGGGTGTTGGCCATGGCGACGCGCTGTGTGGGGACGCGGTTGCCGCGGCCGATGCGGCGCTGGGGCTCGAGTTCGAGCCAGACGGGAGCCGTTGGCTGAAAGCCGAACTTGGCGAAGAACTCGGGACTCTTGGTGATGCACACCAGTCGTTTGCCGGTCGAGGACGCCCTCTTCATCAGATGGCGAACGATGGCTCCGGCATGACCTTGCCCTTGGTGGTCGGGGTCGACGACCAGTCCCCGGAGCTCGACATCTCGAGAACCGACCTCGGTGAGTGAACCGGCGGCGACGGGGCGATCGTCGACGCAGAGTACGGAATATGCTTTCCAGGTCCACGGAATGGACCAGACCGTCTGCGTGCTGCAATGTGGCACAGCGCTGCCTAGCAAGTCGATGAGCGGGCGCACGTCGTCGGACCTTGCGCGTCGAATGGTGTACGCGTTCATGCGATCAGCCCTGAGTCCTCGGCCAGGCCGTACATTGCGTTGAGGTTTTGGACGGCCTGTCCGGCCGCGCCTTTTAACAAGTTGTCGATAGCGCACGTGAGGACCACGTGGCCGGTCTTGGGGTGACCAGGAGCGATCGCGACCACGGCTCTGTTGGTTCGCGAAACCGCCCGAATCCTAGCGCTCTCGCCCAAGGGAAGCACATCGACGAAGGTGTTGTGACGGTACTGTCGCACGTAGATTTCGTGCAGCTCTGCGGGGGTGATGCTCGCCAAGCGGACGGTGATGGTCACCAGCATCCCGCGTTCGATCGGCACCAGGTGCGGATTAAAGATGACGGGGAGATCTGGCTTTCCGGTCCAGCGGGTGAGCTGCTGCTCAATTTCCGCAACGTGACGGTGCGAGGCGCCGAGGCTGTAGGGGCGTACGTCGTCGAACGCGGCGCAGAAGTGGGTCTTCGCCGAGGGGGTGCGGCCGGCCCCCGACACTCCGGAGACGGCGTTGATCACCACCGGGCCCTCGAGGAGTCCACGCACCGCGGCGGGTTGCAGCGCCAGCGCGGAACAGGTCGGGTAGCAGCCGGGGTTGGCAACGACGCGGGCGGCAGACACTTCGTCGTGGGAAAACTCGGACAGGCCGTAGACCACCTCTTTCGCCAGCTCTTCGCTGCGGGGGGACCCGTAGATGCGTTTGTGGATCGACGCATCTGCCAGACGGAAGTCGCCCGAGAGGTCGATGACCCGGGGGCCCGCGTTCACGAAGCGCTCTACGGTCGGAGCGGAGGCACCATGCGGAAGGCTGGAGAACACGACGTCGACCTCACTGGGGTCCACATCCAGAGGATGGCGGAGCGTGACGTCGCTGGATGCCGGGTCGATGCTTTTCAGTGAGTCTCCTGCATGGGAGCGGCTGGTCGCGAACGTGAGGCCGCATTTGGGATGTCGAAGGAGAATACGGACGAGTTCGGTGCCTGCCGCTCCGCTCGCGCCGAGAACACCGACGCGCAGGGGGCGGTCGTGATCGTATGCTGGAGACTCGGAGCGTTGCGTGTTCATCACCCCCGGCGATGAGCAGGGAACATGCCCTGCGACCCAGGCCATTGATTCCGGTACGTTGGAATATCTTCGACCATTTTTGAGACATGCGAGTCTCGTTTCTTGGGACAGGCTTGTCTCAGCGCTATGGATGGGACATCGTTGTCTCATGGCGTCCTCCGCTGACCAACCAACGGTCTTGCTGCTGAGCTGCAGCGACTTGGTAAAGCACCTTCGTGCCCGCGGTTTGGCCAGTGTGCGTTTGCGGAACCTTCGCGCCGTGCTCGAGCCTCGGTCGGATGCCGCAGTTCGAGCCATTGTGCTGGGGCGCGCGGCGTTTGGTCGCGAAGGGGTCCAGGGGATCGTGGAGCGAATTCGTCAGACCTGGCCCCTGGTCGATGTGGTCGTGTGGTCGCCGCGGGCCAGCGCGAGGTTCGTCCGCTCGGCGCTGCAGGGAGGCGCGCGCGACGTTCTGCTGACCGAATCGCCCGATGTCTGTGGTCGTGCGATCGCGAAGATCGTCGAAGCCCAGCAGCTGCTCCCCCGGGCCGCGAAGCTGGGCTCACGCGACGAGAGCCATACCGAGTTTGCGGGGATGGTCTCTCGCAGCCCCAAGATGTGGGACCTGTTCGACACGATCTCTCGGGTCGCGCCGACCAACGCCGCAGTCCTCATCCTCGGCGAGACCGGCACCGGCAAAGAGTTGCTCGCGCGGGCCGTTCATCTGCACTCGGAGCGTTCTGGACGATTCGTGGCGGTGAACTGTGCCGCGACCGCGGAGAATCTGATCGACTCCGAGTTGTTCGGACACGTTCAGGGCGCGTTCACGGGGGCGGTCCGGGAGAAGACCGGGCTGTTTCGGCACGCGGACGGCGGCACTTTGATGCTCGACGAGATCGGCAACATTCCGCTCGCGGGCCAGCATCGACTGCTGCGTGCGCTTCAGGAGGGCTGCGTTCGTCCGGTCGGTGGACAACTCGAGGTCCCGATCGACGTTCGGGTCATCGCGGCCACGAGCATCGGGCTCGAGCAGGAGGTCCGAGAGTCGAGGTTTCGGGAGGACCTGTTCTACCGGCTCGACGTCATCCGCCTCGAGGTTCCGCCCCTGCGAGACCGTCAGGAGGACATCATCTTCTTGTTTGGGCACTTCTCGGCCCGAATCGCAGCGCACTACAACCTCGAGCGTCCCGAGGTGACCGACGGCTTCCTCGACGTCCTCGCCCAGTACGACTGGCCCGGCAACGTGCGGCAGCTGGAGAACGTCACCGAGCGTCTCGTGCTGACGCACCCGAACCGCCGGGTGAGCGCGGACCAGCTCCACCAACTGCTGCCCTTTCGAGACGGAGCCCCACCACCGCTCCTGCGTGCGTCGGTCGCAGCGAGCCCTTCGCTCGACAGCGGGGTTCCACTGGCGGAGGCGTTGGCGCCGCACGTCGCTCGGCTCGAGCGTTCCTATCTCGAGGCTTGCCTCCATGCGTGCGATGGACGCATTGGTCGGTCGGCCGAGCGGGCCGGGATCAGCCGCCGCACCCTGCTGCGCAAGCTGAACGCGCACGGGATCGACAAGTCGCGATTTCGTCCCGCCAGCAGGTCTTAGCAAGTTGACGGTGGGGATTTCGCTGCGGCGACTGCGGCATTAGAGATACGCTTGGCCGCATGAGGTGCATTCCTAGCCTGCTCGCGTGCTCTGTGTTGGTGCTCGCTGCGTGCGGCAACGACGGCCTCGAGTCTGATCCCGAGCTCGAGCCGCCCGCGGGCACGGAGGCCTATGACCCCTCCGATGGGCAAGGCGAGGGGGGCGGCTACTACAGCACCTCGGCACAAGACAGTGGCGGTGGGGGAGATGAATCGGGCGGCGTGGTGGCCTGCGAAGAGGAGAACCGCCGCTGCCCGTACACGTTCGAGCTTGCGGACGAGGGCTACGAGAGCGTCGAGTTGGTC